>NZ_FR885329.1:237729-238837 GCF_000436315.1 Parabacteroides sp. CAG:2
ATCGGAAGATGCTCTTTGGGTTGATGAATTTGCTATTGATCACGGGGGCTAACCTATGGATATTTTCTCCTAAGGCGGATTTCCCGGACGAATGGCGTTCGGGAATGTATATGGTCGCTTTCGGAGCGTTCTTTTTACATTTGCTAGTGATTGGATGTGCCGTGGGATTCCGTTATATCGTACGCTGGGGCGATATGCAGATGCGTTTGAAAGAGGAACGGCAGAAAAACGCCGAGGCGGAACTGGCTTGGCTGAAGAACCAGTTGAATCCGCATTTTCTCTTTAATACCTTGAATAATATTTCCAGCTTGGTCCAGATAGACCAAGATACGGCGCAAGAAAGTATCGGGCAATTGAGCGATTTGCTGCGGTATACGCTCTATGAGTCGAACCATGAGCTGGTACCGGTGGAAGGCGAGATCGAGTTCATGAATAATTACATCGAGCTGATGAGATTACGCTGCAATGAGTTGGCTACCGTGGAAGTAGATTTGCAGATTCCGATTAAACCGATGAGGATCGTTCCGCTCTTGTTTATTTCTTTGATAGAGAACGCATTCAAGCATGGCGTGAATAGCCGTAAGTCGTCGTTCGTACGTATTCGTTTCAAGGCGGAAGGAGATAACCTTGTTTTTACCTGCGAGAATAGCGACCATCCGAAACCGGATGTGAACCGTAGCGGATCGGGGATCGGGTTGGAAAACCTGAGGCGTAGGCTGGATCTGGCTTATCCCAGTCGTTATCAATATGATCAAGCGCTCCGGGAAAATAGTTACTTTGTTCAAATAACACTTCGAGACTGCTTATGAAAACACTGACTTGCATGATCGTAGACGATGAGCCCTTGGCGGTGAAGATGCTGGAGGACTTTGTAAGCCGTACGCCTTATCTGAGGCTAGCGGCTTCCTTCAATGATCCGGTACTGGCACTCTCCACGTTGCGTGAGTCTTCGGTGGACGTGCTTTTCTTGGATATTCAGATGCCGGATCTGGACGGGCTGAACCTCTCCCGCATGGTGCCCCCCGGTACGAGGGTGATCTTCACGACCGCCTTTAAGGAGTATGCCTTTGATAGCTATGAGGTGAATGCCCTCGATTTCCTGCTGAAG
>NZ_FR885329.1:238864-244580 GCF_000436315.1 Parabacteroides sp. CAG:2
GCCCAGCCGATCCCATAAGTTTCTCGGAGCTGCGGAGAAGGCCCGCCAATGGTTTGAGATGAGTAGCGTGAAGGAGGAGAGAGGCAGCCTTTTCGTGCGGGTGGATAGCCAGTTGCGGCAGGTGGAAATCTCCCGGATATTATACGTGACGGGTTTGAAGGATTACGTGATGATCTATCTGGAAGGGGAGGCCCGTCCGCTTATCACCCACGTGACGATGAAGGCCATGGAAGAGATGCTGTCTACCGGTCGCTTTATGCGGGTACATCGTTCTTATATCGTGGCGTTGGATAAGATCCGTTCCGTCGACCGGAATAATTGCGTTTATATCGGGAAGGAGATCATCCACGTGACGGATGCCTACAAAGAGGCGTTCAACGCTTATCTGAAAGCTGCTCAACCTTCTTGAACTTGGATGCCCATTCAAAGCTCCTTACGATGGGCATTCTAACGACCTTACAATGCCCATTGTAGGAACCTTATAATGGGCATTCTAAACTTTATGTGTATATTCGTGCCTTAATTAAGAGAAAACGATATGAAGAATAGCATTCCTTTAGGGTTTATCCGGATCTTTATCCTGCTTATATGTCTGACCTCGTGCGGTAGCAAAAAGCAACAAAAAGTAGCTTTGCCCGCCGATTTCAAGGGACCGAAGGAGTTGGCTCGCTTATATGGGGTACGTATCACACCGGAAGATAATATATTCTTGTACAACGAGGGGGCCCGTTGGTTGGGTGTACGTCATAAATTGGGAGGGAGCACGAAACGGGGCGTGGATTGCTCCGGTTTCGTATCGATCGTTTATCGGGAGGTATACGGAAAGCAGCTGGCTCGTTCCTCGGCGGATATGCTGAAGTATAATTGCAAGAAAGTGAGTCGTGCCAAATTGCAGGAAGGAGATCTGGTATTTTTCAAGACGGGCCGTGGCGGGAAGCGTGGCGTTCCGAATCACGTGGGGATTTACTTGAAAAATGGGCGCTTCATCCATACCAGTACTTCTAGCGGCGTGATGGTAAGTAGCCTTAGCGAACCTTATTATACAAGAACTTGGTTAACGGGTGGTCGGGTAAAATAAAATTACTAAATTCGCGTCTTAGAAAAACTATTAAACATAAATAGAATATGTTGACAATCAAATTAATCACTGAAAACACGGATGCCGTAATCCGTGGACTGGAAAAGAAACATTTTAAGGGTGCGAAAGAAAGCATCGATAAAGTGTTGGAATTGAATGATAAAAGACGTATCGCACAAAATCAATTAGATAAGAACCTAGCGGAGGTAAACGCAACCTCTAAGTCGATCGGACAATTAATGAAAGAGGGCAAGAAGGAAGAGGCGGAGGCCGCTAAGAAACATGTTTCTGAGATCAAGGAGGTGAGCAAGGCTTTGCAGGCTGAGATGGATCAGGCTGCCGAGGAGCTGCAGAACTTACTTTATACGATCCCGAACGTACCTTACGATGAGGTGCCCGAGGGTACCTCCGCCGAGGACAATGTGGTAGAGAAAATGGGAGGTATGGAAACGGAACTTCCGAAGAACGCTCTTCCGCACTGGGAAGTGGCGAAGAAATATGATGTGATTGATTTAGATGGCGAAGAAATATGATTTGATTGATTTCGATCTAGGTGTTAAGATCACGGGAGCAGGTTTCCCGGTCTATAAAGGACAGGGCGCTCGTTTGCAACGTGCGTTGATCAACTTCTTCTTGGATGAGGCCCGTGACGCCGGTTACTTGGAGATCATGCCGCCTACGGTGGTGAACTCGGCTTCCGGTTATGGTACGGGACAGCTTCCAGATAAGGAGGGACAGATGTATCATTGCGAGGTAGACGACCTCTATTTGATCCCGACGGCGGAGGTGCCCGTGACAAATATTTACCGGGATGTCATTCTGGATGAGAAACAGTTACCGATCAAGAATTGCGCTTATACACAATGCTTCCGTCGTGAGGCCGGATCTTATGGCAAGGATGTACGTGGTTTGAATCGTTTGCACGAATTTTCTAAGGTGGAGTTGGTTCGGATCGATAAACCGGAGCACTCTAAGCAATCTCACCAAGAGATGTTGAATCATGTGGAGGGATTACTTCAGAAGTTGGAGTTGCCGTATCGCATCCTTCGTCTTTGTGGGGGTGATATGAGTTTCACGGCTGCCCTTTGCTTTGACTTCGAGGTGTATTCCGAGGCACAACAACGCTGGTTGGAAGTTAGCTCCGTGTCCAACTTCGATACGTATCAAGCCAACCGCTTGAAATGCCGCTATCGTGACGAGAATAAGAAAACGCAACTTTGCCATACCTTGAATGGTAGTGCTTTAGCCTTGCCTCGCATCGTAGCCGCCTTATTGGAAAACAACCAAACCCCCGAAGGTATCCGCATCCCGAAAGCGTTGATCCCTTACACTGGGTTTGATATGATTAAATAAGCATCAAATCATTTGATGAACACATCGGTAAACGTATTAATGATTAATGCGCAGGGTATTATGCTTTCGGTGTTAGGACGGGATTATTTTCTGTCCTATAATCGTGTTCCATGGTTGAAAGAAGCACGTATTAGTAATGTGTTAAATGTTCGGATGGCTGGGCGTAATGCGATAGAATGGCCGGAGTTAGATGTTGATTTGGAGATCGAAAGTTTGAAACATCCAGAACGTTATCCTCTTATTATGAAACGTTCAACATTGGACTTCGTATAATCTCTTTTTTATAAAATATCCCAGCATTGTCCTTATTGTGGATATGCTGGGATATTTTTTTTGAATGAATTAGATGAATAAGTTTACGTTTGCGTCTTCCGCACGTTCCAGATAGGTGGCTACGCCTCCTAGGACAACGTTATCCATCAGTTCTTCTTTTTTGACGCCCATTACGTCCATGCTCATCGTGCAGGCGATCATCTCGATACCATTCTCTACGGCTTGTGCCATAAGGCTTTCCAAGCTGTCGATCCGTTTCTTCTTCATGATAAGGCGCATCATCCAACTGCCGGCTCCACCCATATTCATTTTAGATAGTTTCAGCTTTTCGCTATTTGCCGGAAGCATCCAGCCAAACATCTTGCCGAAGATATCTTTAGATACGGCAGGTTTTTCCCGTTTCTTAATCACGTTGAGCCCCCAGAAAGTAAAGAACATAGTCACCTTCTTTCCGGTGGAGGCAGCCCCGTTCGCTATGACGAATGAGGCCAACGCCTTATCGAGGTCATCGCTGAAAACGATCAATGTCTTGTTGTCGGCACTATTACCACCTGTCGCTATTTTGCATTCAGCTTTTTTTTTTCGTACCGTGGCGGCGATCGTGCCTCCCTTATTTTCCAGAGAGACTAACTCTGCCCCGGTTATCTTGCACCATGAAGAGACATCTTTTCCGAAAGCCTGATCTGTTGCGGTGATTTCCAATGACTCATCTTCCCGCAAGTTCTCATAGTTCTTTTTCAACTGCATGATCGGTCCCGGACACATTAATCCGCAAGCGTCTACCTTAATCGCCGTAGCTGCCGGAGTCGATTTGCAAGAGCTACTTTTACCAGATGCCTTATCAGAAACAGCTTCGGACGAACAAGGTGCGCAGGCCGGCTCATTCTTGATCTTTGCTGTCGCTACACTCCAAGTCTTGTAACCACCGGATAGGTTCCGGACATTCGTGAAGCCATTTTGAGTCAGGATGCGATAAGCCAAATAGCCCCTTAATCCAACGGCGCAAGTCACTACGATCAGTTTATCCTTGGGTAGTTCCGCCAAATGTTCTCTTAACTCATCAACCGGGATATTGATGAAGCCGGGGATTGTCCCTAAGCTGTACTCGTCACGGGTACGGACATCGATACGTACGGTATCTGGCGATAAGTTCTGGATCTCTCTCCACTGGATCGCTTTCGCTTTTCTCGTAAGCAGGTTCTCCGCTACGAACCCGGCCATATTTACGGGATCTTTAGCGGCTGAATAAGGAGGAGCATACGCATGTTCCAACTCCGTCAGGTCATAGACCGTACCTTTCTGCTGGATAACTTGCGCTAACATCTCGATCCGTTTGTCTACGCCTCCGAAACCTACGACTTGCGCCCCTAACAGTCGTCCGTCTTCCGGCGCAAACAATATCTTGATCGATAAAGGCACGGCTCCCGGGTAATATCCCGCATGCGAGGCTCCATGCGTATAGGAGGATTGATAAGCGATTCCTTCCCGTTTCAACAGCTTAGCGTTAGCTCCCGCCGTGGCGACCGTCAAGTCGAATACCTTGGCGATAGAGGTTCCCATCGTCCCGTCATAAGTTTCCTTATTGCCGGATACGATATTATCGGCTACGATACGTCCTTGCTTATTCGCTGGACCCGCCAATGGGATCAAGGCTGGTTTGCCTGTCACGAGGTGGCGTACTTCCACGGCATCTCCCAACGCATAAATATCCGGGTTCGAGGTCTGCATATATTCATTGACAGCGATACCGCCGAGTGCTCCGATCGTAAGTCCCGCTTCCTTGGCCAATCGGGTTTCCGGACGGACACCGATACTCAATAAAACCATATCCGCCGGGATCTGCTTCCCACTTTTCAAATGAACGGTCACGCCTCTGGAAGTCTCCTCGAAACGAGATACGCCATCTTCCAGCATCAAGCCTACCTGCTTGCCGATCAATTGCTGATGTACGATAGCGGCCATGGAATAGTCGAGGGGTGCCATCACTTGGTTAGCCATTTCCACGACGGTGACGTGGACACCCAGCTCATGCAAATTCTCCGCCATCTCCAAGCCGATGAAACCACCCCCTACAACAACGGCGGTACGGGGCTTTTCCGTGTTCACGTAATTCTTGATCGTGTCCGTATCCGGCACGTTACGTAACGTGAATATCTTTTTACTCTCGATTCCTTCGATGCGTGGACGCAAAGGCTCCGCACCGGGAGAGAGCACTAGTTTATCGTAAGTCTCCGTGTAGGTTTCTCCTGTGCCGAGTTTCTTTACCTCCACTTGCTTGGATTCGGGAAGGATTCGGGTCACTTCCTGCTCCGTACGGATATCGATGCGGAATCGATCCGTGAAGCCTTTCACGGTTTGTACGAATAATTTATTCCGGTCGTTGATCGTGTCTCCTATATAATAAGGTAATCCACAGTTTGCGTAAGAAACATATTTTCCACGTTCGAAAAGGATGATTTCCGCTTTCTCGTCCATTCTACGCAGCCGGGCTGCTACGGTAGCTCCACCAGCTACACCTCCAATAATCAAGTACTTCATATCTATTTTTATTTAATTTGTATTATACATATTTGTTAGTAGACAATAATTAGTTAAAAAAAGGGATTCATCCCTTTTGTATGTATTCTTTGAGTTGATTGAACAGGCTATCCATATTTAGCTCGGCCTGCATCATCTGTTGTATTTTCTCTTTCCCTTTTGGGGTGAGCGAGAAAAACATTTGCCGCTTATCCTCTTTATTGATGTTCCTGCGGATAAACCCCTTGTTCTCGACAGAGGTGATTACCTTTGAGACCCGGGAGTTTGAAAGACCAATATAATCGCAAATCATTCCTGCCGACTTTGCCTCATTATCCTTTAAGCAACAAAGCAACATGGCCTCGTTGATGGTGATAGCATGTACTTCCGAGAAGTTTTTCTCGAACTGGTACAGTATCTTATAGATATCCTTTATGGCGCAAATTGGTTCCATATTTCTTTATAACTTGTTTGATGATGCAAAGATATAACTAT
>NZ_FR885329.1:244710-247118 GCF_000436315.1 Parabacteroides sp. CAG:2
AATGGTAACTTAAAGATACTATTCAGACGGTGATGAGACGGGGCACGCCCCGTCTCTACTACTAGGTATTTCTTTTAATCTCTGTTGGAGAAATATTTCATGAATTGTGAACGCTCATACATCGCCGGGTTCGGGATATTGGCGTAATTCAATTTGCCTTGGAATTGGGAAAGGGATTGGTAATGTGCCTGATGCATCCACTCTTCCACGCAAGTCAATACTTGGGAGATGATTTCCGCTCCATGTGTATAGACAGCGCTACACATCTGTACGGCGGAAGCGCCGGCCAATAGACATTTAACGACATCTTCCCAATCATGCACACCGGTAGAGGAAGCGATACTGATTCCCGGGATCTTTCCGGATACGATAGCCGTCCAGCGAATCGTGTCACTCAAATCGGAATGATTGCTAAATACATTACCCGAAACGATCTGCATATTATTGATGTCGATATCTGGCTGGTAGAAACGGTTGAATAGCACGACACCATCAGCACCGTTTACTTTCAACAAATTAACCAGTGAAGGAATATTGCTGTAATTCTTTCCGATCTTCATGATAACCGGAATCGATACGGTCTCTTTTACCTTGCGGATGATACTGACATACGTATCCCGGATACTCTCGAAATCTTCGGTCAGTTCGGTTTCCATGAAGAACACGTTCAATTCCAAAGCGTCCGCTCCCGCTAACTCAATTTGGCGGGCAAAGTCGATCCAAGCGTCCGCCTTATAGCAATTGATGCTGGCGATAATGGGGATCGTACATAATTCCTTGCTCTTCTTGATCAGTTCCAGATAATCATTTACTTGATTCGCTTTTACATAACCACGGATATAATCCGCCGCTTCGGGGTAATCGGAGTCTTGCATCAAAGCCTCGCTCTGCATCTCGATCTGCTCTTCGAAAAGAGATTTCAATACGATAGCTCCAGCACCTGCTTTCTCAAAATCCCTGTTACGTTCCGCCTTATTGGTGAGTCCGGAGCTCCCTACGATAATCGGATTGCGAAGTGTCAACCCTGCGTATTGGGTTTTAATGTCAATCATGTTGCCTATATTTAGATTTAATAATTACTTTAATATTCCCGTTCGCCAAAGATACTGGTACCCACCCGTATCAAGGTGCTTCCTTCTTGGATAGCGATCGGGTAATCGTGGCTCATCCCCATGGATATCTCCTTGAAATCGACATTATCTTTACAGAGCGTCTCTTTCAGTTCGATAAATAAATCATGGATCTTGCGGAATTCTTCCCGTATCAACCCCGTATCATCGGTATTGGTAGCCATGCCCATCAATCCGCAAATACGAATATGCTGGAATTCGGCCAAGGACTCGTCACGCAACAACTCCTTGCATTCCTCAGGACTGAGTCCGTGCTTGGATTCCTCTTGCGCCACATGGATCTCCAATAATACCCGGATCGTGCGGTCGTGTTTTTTCGCTTGTTTATTCACCTCAGCCAAAAGCTTCAAGGAGTCTATGCTATGGATCAAATGAATAAAAGGAGCGATATCTTTTACCTTATTGCTTTGTAACGGGCCGATAAAATGCCATTCGATATCCTCAGGTAGTACTTTTTGCTTGGCGCTCAGTTCCTGTGCCCTGCTTTCGCCAAACACCCGCTGTCCGGCGTTGTAAGCCTCCCATAGAGCCTCCACCGGGTGAAACTTAGAGACGGCAACCAACGTCACCCCTTGCGGGAGCGACGTTTTCAGTTGTACTATGTTTTGAGCGATACTCATGTTTTTATACTCTTTGTTCAGCTTGTTGTTTTTGCTCCGCTATCAGTTCCTCGCCACTTTTCTTCTCGCCGGGAATACTGTTCGCATCGAATGGGAATACATCCATCAACTGGGTTTCCGTTACCGAGGCGATGGTATAATCCGCCAATGTACCCTTCATTCCATCTTCCAATACGGCGATGGCCTCTTTCAGCGTAGTGGCTTGGGCAAGCATTTGTGCGGCGGTTTTCTTTTCCGCTCCGCTCTTCTCGTCCAACGTGATAAAATAAACCTTGATCTTATAGAACCGATCACCATTCTCGTTGAAGAATAATTCGGATAAACGAGCTCGTTTGATGTCTGTTACCGTGAATTCACCCGTGATGAAGGGGCGGATCTCCTCGATGATGCGAGCTTCCGCTTCCGTAAAAGACAGGGCGTCTACCAAGTAAGGCTCGGTTACTTTTTTCTGCATGCCATTTTCCAGCATTTTCTCGTAAGAGACCTTACATTCAAACCAATTGTGCATATGCTTTACTTTTTAATTTAGTCTGTACTCTGTTTAAAACAACGTACAAATATAGTGGCTATTCGTCAATAAAACAACTTGCCGCAAAAGATATAATTTGTCAGGATGTCTAATTTCGCGTGTTTGTTTTCAGTTGGAATTTAAAATAGA
>NZ_FR885330.1:0-72303 GCF_000436315.1 Parabacteroides sp. CAG:2
GTAGTGTTATAAAACATAACCTCCAAACTTTTTCGGAATTTTTTTTGCAATATTTTTTTCATGAGGGGGATTGCGTACATTGAAATAATACGTGACGCTCTTTTTTAACTTACGAGTCACCACGTGTACCGAAAACAGGGCTCTCACGAGTGCTTTTACACGTATAAAAACGATAAACAGGTCCTAGCGACGAGAGGAAATCACACGGGAAAAACGGCTTTCTGCTCATGGAATCACGAGAAAATCGCTCTGTACACGTGCTTTTGGGCCACGTACAATGTGAGTTTAGGCCGATTATATCGCCCCAAAGACTAAAAAAGGGCTAAGAGAACAGTATTACATAAACAACTGTCTATCTATACTTTAAGACATCAAGAAAATCTTCCAAAAAAATCACAGGGCGCATTAGGGCGCATCTTTACGTGTTCGCAAAAACATTTTACAAAAAAAAATATATTACTCCATCTATATATAAGTAAGACGCTAATTTTTTTATAATATAAAAGTTTTACAAACCTCGCAAAGATGCGCCCTTTGCGCCCTGAACCATCCCCTACCAACTTATCAGGGATACAAAAAAAGCCTATGGGACACGGCCGTAAAGTCATTGAGATAACACCTCTATCCCATTGACTTTACCACCGTTTCCCATTGAGATACTATCGTAAACCCGACACTTCAAGAAGGGATAATCATTCCCCAGATAGGCGTCTTGACCATGAACACGAATAGTTCGCTCGCAACTGAACTGAACCGCACCATCGTCCCGTTAATCGCTACCCGTCCCATGATAGGGACAAATCCGTTCTTCTCCTTGCTGCCGTTCACATAAATTTGACTTCTCCCAATATCCACAATTTGCCCCTACCTTCTTCATATTCAATTTTAATTGCGCCAATCTGGGCTTTTTATAAGGTTATTACGGAGATTTTCCGTAAATTTGTAGAAATAAGACAGCCAATAATATTTATAAAAATATGCGAGAAAAACTCTCCTATCCTGTTAGGATCATCATATCCTTACTATCCATTTTTCTCTGGAGCTTTCCGGCAGAAGGGCAGGATAGTGAAAGCTTAAAAAAGCAATTAGATCAAAAGCTAAACTCTTTCGCAAGGCAATATGTGTCTTCACGCACCATTAAGATTGACTCCATCCTCATACAGAAGAAGAAAGTCACGCTTTTCGCCAATGAAGCTTTGGAGGACATCCCTTTTCGGGAATACAACGTTTCTGAGCTTTACGCAAGTATAGCTCCCCTATTCCCCAATGCCTCCAAGATCGTCATCTTGACCCGAGATACAGACATTGAGAGCTTGATTCCCGAATACGACAGAAAAGGACGTCCCAACAAAAAGAGGCTATACTCCATTAAAGAGAGTAAATACCCGCTAACCCGTAGCCTATCCACCCCTCATGAGATAAAAAACGGATTACAAAACCGTCATATCGCCCTTTGGCAAAGCCATGGTTTATATTACGCCCAGACCGCCCATCGCTGGGAATGGCAACGGGCTCGCATGTTCGGCACCGTGGAGGACTTATTTACGCAGAGTTTTGTTCTTCCTTATCTGACCCCGATGCTTGAAAACGCAGGAGCGACTATTCTTATCCCCCGGGAAAGGGACACTCAAATACACGAAATCATTATCGACAATGATCGCTCTACTCCGGGATCCGAGTATAAGGAATTGGATGGAGAGAAAGCTTGGTCGGATGGGGAGAAAGCCGGATTTGGGCATATTCAAGCTACTTATACGAATGGGGAGAACCCTTTTACGCAAGGTACCTATCGGCAGACGGTCACACAGAGGAAAGGAAAAGAAAGTCTCATCGAGTGGATTCCCGAAATTCCGGAATCGGGGAATTACGCGGTCTATGCCTCCTATCAATCTTTTCCGAACAGCACAGAGCAGGCACTGTATACCATCCATCATGCCGGAGGGGAAACCACAATCGCCGTCAATCAAACAATGGGGGGTGGGACTTGGATCTATCTGGGAAACTTCAAATTCACGGCACATGAACAAGCCCATGAGAGAATCGTATTAACGAATCAAAGCAATAAATCGGGAAAGATTATCACGGCAGACGCAATCAAGATCGGTGGCGGCATGGGGAACATCGCACGTAGCCCGCTAGAAAGTCCCTATCCGATAGAAGCAGAGACAAGTGGGTATCCACGGTTTACCGAGGCGGCCCGATATTGGCTACAATGGGCGGGAATACCGGATAGTATCTATTCGAAAAGCGCTTTCCGCAATGATTATCAAGACGACATTTACGCACGTCCCCAATGGGTTAATTATTTAAAAGAACAGACCCATATCCCTATCGACATGGCCTTCGCATTCCATTCCGACGCAGGAACCACCCCGGATGACTCAATTATAGGGACACTCGGCATCTATATGTCTAAAAGCAACGACGGAATCTACACCAACCGGAAAAGCCGGGAGATCGCCAGAGACCTAACCGACATGATCCAAACACAGATCCTGTCCGATGTCCGTAAGGTTTACAATCCTCAATGGAGCCGCCGGGGCATGTGGAATCAATCTTATATAGAGGCACGTATTCCCGATGTCCCAACGATGCTATTAGAATTACTATCCCATCAAAACTTCGCCGATATGCGTTACGGGTTAGACCCACGCTTCCGTTTCCTTATCTGTAGGGCGATCTATAAAGGGATGCTCCGTTATATCTGTTTCCAGAATAAACAGGAGCCTATCGTACAACCGCTCCCACCCGATCGTCTGTATACGGAGCTCGTAGAAACGAATAAAGTGAGAATCGGCTGGAAAGCCGTACAGGATACTCTTGAGGAGAGTGCCTCACCAACCGCCTATATCCTTTATAGTCGAAAAGACAGCGGTGGATTCGATAACGGGACGCTCGTAAAAGGAGAAGAAATCATTCTTCCAATTGAGGCGGGTATTATCCATAGTTATAAGGTAGCTGCCGTAAATAAGGGAGGCATCAGTTTCCCTTCCGAGATCGTAAGTGTTTACCGGTCTCCTAAAGGTGAAAAGGATAAGACGGTATTAATCGTCAATGGATTCGACAGGATCAGCGGTCCAGCCAGTTTCGAGAGTGCGGCGGATAGTTTAGCCGGCTTTCTTTATGCCGTCGACCGGGGAGTGCCTTATCTGAATGATATCGCATTTATCGGGGATCAATTCGAATTCCGCCGTACCGCCACATGGAACAGCAATGATAATAACGGGCATGGGGATAGTTACAACAATTACGCAGGCCAAGTCATAGCGGGCAATACCTTCGATTATCCTTTCATACATGGGCAGGCCATGGCCGGGACCGGTTATTCCTTTGTTTCATGTAGCCATAAATCTTTGGCCGAGGGAGTCGTAAAGCCGGATACGTATCCGATTATTGACTTGATTTTAGGAAAACAGCGCCAACCGGTTATCACTCCCGTTTTACAGGATACGCTTCGCAGTTACCTTGCCCAAGGCGGCAACTTGCTTGTAAGCGGGACGAATCTTTTCTCCGACAGCTGGGGCAACGCACAAGACCGTACGTTCGTCGAGGAGGTACTAAAAGGGAAGTTGGCTAGCCGTAATGCCAGCAAGGAGGGAATCGTAAACAGTTGCGCATCCCCTTACAGATATATAAACGGCAGATACACGTTCCGGACACGTCCGAACCCTATTTGCTACTCGATCGAGTCGGTAGACGGTGTACTTCCGGCGGATAAGCTCGCCCATACCATCTTGAGATATCCGGAGAACAATATCGGGGCGGGAATCGTTTATGAAGGGAAATATCGGACTTGTTCGCTCGGTTTCCCGTTTGAGGCACTTCAAACATCGTCGGAACGAAATCGACTCATGGAGTCCATCTTACGCTTTTTCTCCATTCAACAACAAAATAAAATACAGTATATACAATGAAACGAATCAATTGCTTTATCCCTTATGGAAAAATAGAGGCTACACGACAAACGGTAGCGCAATTGGCCGAGTCGTCCTTAGTGAGTCAGATCTATCTAATCACGGACGATCCCCACGCCAAGGCTATTTATCCCTGCAATTTAATCCGCACGGAGAATATATGGAGCACGAAGACCCTCCGGGAAATAGCCGGCTATGCCAGTGCCCATTATACGTTAATTTATACGAAGACTGAAGAGCTTCTATTAGGCATGTATGCCCTAGAGCGTTTTGTCGCCATCGCCGACGATACGAGATCCGGTATGGTTTACTCCGATTATTACGAGCAGAAGGAGGGCAAACTCAACCCCCATCCGGTGATCGATTACCAGAAAGGAAGTCTTAGGGATGATTTCAATTTCGGCTCCCTCCTACTTTATCGTTCTTCCACGCTACAAAACGCCATAGCCTCCATGGATACGGAATATACATTCGCCGGACTCTACGACTTGCGCCTGAAAGTCTCCCAAAACGCTCCGCTGACGCATATCAACGAATATCTATATACAGAAGTAGAGAATGATTTACGGAAATCCGGAGAGAAGATGTTCGACTATGTAGATCCCAAGAACCGCTCCGTACAGATCGAGATGGAAGCCGCCTGTACAGATCACTTAAAGATGATAGGCGGCTACTTGCCCCCTCATTTCAAGCCAGTCCGTTTTGACGAGCAGACATTTCAAACGGAAGCCTCCGTTATTATCCCTGTACGTAACCGTGTACGGACGATCGAGGACGCTATCCGTTCCGTACTGCGACAAGAGGCGTCCTTCCCTTTCAACCTAATCATTATCGATAATCATTCTACGGATGGCACCTCCGAGCGAATCCAAACGATCGCCGCCACGGACCCTCGTATTATCCATATCCAGCCGGAGCGTGACGACCTCGGCATCGGGGGTTGCTGGAATATAGGAATACACCATTCGGCTTGCGGCAAGTTCGCCATCCAATTGGATAGCGATGATGTATACAGTGACGAGCATACCCTGCGTAAGATCGTGGAAGCCTTCTACGAGCAGCGATGCGCCATGGTGGTCGGAACCTACCGAATGACCGATTTCGATATGCGAACCATCCCGCCCGGAATTATCGACCATAAAGAATGGACTCCCGAGAACGGCCGCAATAACGCCCTCCGCATCAACGGGCTTGGAGCACCCCGAGCCTTTTATACACCCTTGCTACGGAAACTAAACCTCCCGAACACCAGTTACGGAGAAGATTACGCCCTCGGCCTGCGCATCAGCCGCGAGTACCCGATCGGGCGGATCTACGACGTGCTGTACCTTTGCCGCCGTTGGGAAGATAACTCCGACGCCTCATTGGATGTCGTGAAAATGAACAACCATAATATATATAAGGATAAAATCAGGACTTGGGAACTCGAGGCCCGCTTAAACATGGAAAGACAATGAAACCAAACAACTGGGTCAGCTCATCGCAAGCGACCGAATTACTGTCCAAGCAACTCGTGACATGGCCATTGGCCGAGAAGAACTATAAGGCACTGGAGGCCGTGCAAGTAAAATCCTTCGATATGGGAGGGTTCTCGATACGTGCGCAATTCAATCCCGCCCGTATTGTTTCCACCGGGGCCAAGGTAGATGCCCGATCCCTAAAAGAACGCAAGTGCTTCCTATGTCCCGAGAACCTGCCGGTGGAACAGGAGCGACTGCCTTTCGGCTTTCGCCATCTGGTATTGTGTAACCCCTACCCGATCTTCCCCCAGCATTTTACGATCCCTACCCGGAAACATACTCCGCAACTGATATTGCCGCAATGGAATGACTTCTTGGAACTGACTAGGAGACTCGCTCCCTTCACCGTCTTCTACAATGGACCCCGTAGCGGAGCCTCGGCACCGGATCATGCCCACTTCCAAGCAGTGACACGAGGCATCATGCCGCTGGATGAAGAGGTAACCCAATTTATACGACAATCGTATGCGAGTGTATACGACAACCGTATATACCCACTCACCGGCAACCTCCGCCCCGGCCTCGTCATCCAAGCCGCCACCGAAGAAGCCGCCACCCGGCTCTTCAAAAAGATCTACGCCGCTTTGCCGATACTTCCCGGTGAGCCCGAGCCGATGATGAATATCTTCGGCTCCTATTACGATAATAATTGGGTAATCACGGTAATCCCTCGTAAACGCCACCGCCCATGGCAATACGAGGCTGAGGGGAACGACCATCTCCTGTCCAGCCCGGGAGCTGCCGATATCGGAGGTCTTTTCATCACCCCTTTAGAAAAGGATTTCAAAAAGATCAACCCGGAGCTTCTGCGAGATGTTTACCAACAAGTATGCCTCAGCGACCGGGACGTAGAGGAAATTTTCGTACATTTGTCATCTAATTAGTTTTCAATAGATATGAAACAATTCTTTAAAATGATGTTTGCCTCAACGCTAGGCGTTATGTTGGCAATGGGAATAATCCTGACGGTATTGATATCCATGACTATAGGATATATCGCCACCGTAGGTAGCACACCTGATTACACCCCCAAAAGCAATACGGTATTCAAGATCAAGCTAGACGGGACGCTAGCGGATAACCCGGCGGAGAATCCATTCTCCGCCTTGATGGGCGACAAGGAAAACATGCTGTCACTGAAGGACCTGCTCGAGACGATCCGGATAGCGAAACAGAATGACAAGATCGCGGGGATTTATATCGAATCGGGGCTTCTCTCCTCGGGTAGCGCTAGTTTGGAAGCAATCCGCCGATCGTTAATAGATTTCAAGGAAAGCGGCAAGTTCGTGGTAGCTTACGCCGATAATTTCACGCAAGGGAATTACTTCCTTTGTTCCGTAGCCGATAAGGTATTCTTGAATCCGCAAGGCATCCTTGAATTGACGGGACTCGCCTCGCAAACCCTATTCTACAAAGGACTGATGGATAAGGTAGGTATCGAGATGCAGATTTTTAAGGTAGGTACCTACAAAGGTGCCGTGGAGCCTTTTATGCTGGATAAGCTGAGCGAGGCGAACCGGGAGCAAATCCAATCGTATATCTCCACCATCTGGGATAATATAGCCGAAGGCATCGCCGAATCACGCGGCATCAGCGTGAACGATATCAACCATTACGCCAATGAGGGGCTTTTCTTCGCGGACCCTGTGAAAACGGTAGAATGTGGCTTTATAGACGAATTGAAGTATAAGCCGGAGGTAGAAGCATACGTCAAAGAGCTAGCCGGACAAAATGGAGAGAAACTGAGATCGGCCAACTTAGCTCAAATGAAAACCCTCAAGGCCTCACCCACCAAAAACGCCCCGGAGATAGCCGTACTTTACGCCGAAGGCGAGATTAAGGCGCAAACACCCGGCAACTTTTACGATATCGAACAAAGTATCACGGAGAAAATGGCCGATGAGCTTATCAAGCTAAAAAACAATGATGACGTGAAAGCCGTGGTATTCCGTGTGAATTCCCCGGGAGGTAGCGCTTATATATCCGAGCAGATATGGCGTCAAGTTGTCGAGTTGAAAAAGGTGAAACCTGTGGTCGTTTCCATGGGCAACGTAGCTGCCTCGGGAGGCTACTATATCTCATGCGCCGCTAATAAGATCATCGCCGAACCGAATACGTTGACCGGCTCCATCGGTATCTTCGGCATGTTCCCGAACGCCTCCGGATTATTCGGGAAACTAGCGTTGACCACGGACATCGTAAAGACGAACACGTTCTCGGACTTAGGAGACCTCTCCCGTCCCATGACCGAGAGTGAGAAAGCACTGATACAGGGATACGTGGAAAGAGGCTACCAAACGTTCCTTTCCCGCTGCGCCGAAGGTAGAGGTATGACTACCGAAGCGGTCAACGCTATCGGACAAGGACGGGTCTGGACGGGTGAGCAAGCGAAAGAAAGAGGTTTAGTCGATGAGCTGGGCGGTATTGAATTAGCTATAAGCACAGCGGCGGGGTTGGCTGATCTGGATCAGTATAGCGTAACTACCGTCAGCGGTTCCAAGAATTTCTTGGACGAGTTCTTGGAAAGCCAGCTCGGAGAGGTGAAACTCTCTATCATCAAAAATGTATTGGGCAATGAGTTCGAGTACTTCAAGACGTTGAATAATATCAAGACGAATTGCGGAATCCAAGCTCGTATGCCTTACGATATGAAACCGTTATAATAACTGGACCATGCTGACAGATCATACGATTAAGTTCAATAAACTCCTCACTCCATTCTCTTTCCTTTATGGAATCGGGGTGAGATTCAGGAATCAGCTGTTCGACTGGAAAGTCCTTCGGACAGAGCGGTATGATCTGCCTATTATTTGCGTGGGGAACCTGACTGTCGGGGGGACCGGAAAAACTCCTCATACGGAATACATCATCCGTTTGATAAAAGACCGATACCGGGTAGCTGTACTCAGCCGTGGCTATAAACGGAAAACCTCCGGTTTCTTGTTGGCCGATCAGCGAAGTACCAGCAAGGATATCGGTGACGAGCCGTACCAAATGAAA
The DNA here is from genome assembly GCF_000436315.1 of Parabacteroides sp. CAG:2. NCBI lineage: Bacteria > Pseudomonadati > Bacteroidota > Bacteroidia > Bacteroidales > Tannerellaceae > Parabacteroides > Parabacteroides sp. CAG:2. The sequence continues at coordinate 8,435 of NZ_FR885330.1, forward strand.
CGTAAGTTTCCAGATATTCTCGTTGCCGTAGACGCTGATCGCCGCAGGGGTATCCGCAATCTATTGGCTCTGCCAGAGAATAAGCGCCCGGAAGTGATCGTGCTGGACGATGCCTTTCAACATCGATACGTCGCCCCCACGCTGAACATCCTTTTAACCGATTGCCACCGTCTTTATACGCAAGATAAGCTCTTGCCCGCAGGCCGTTTAAGGGAACCTATGGATGGCGCTCGACGTGCGGACGTGATCATTGTCACGAAATGTGAGTCATGTATACAACCTATAGACTTCCGGATCATAGAGGAGGATATACATCTCTCAGCTTATCAAGAGCTCTATTTCAGCCGTATTCTTTACGGGGAGCTGGAACCCGTCTTTTCCGGTAAAGCCCCCAAACGCACATTAAAAGGGCTGGCCTCTACTACAGAGGTTTTATTGGTATCCGGTATCGCATCCCCGGCACCTCTCGAAAAAGAGATCCATAAATATACGGAGCATGTCACCTCATTGATCTTTCCGGATCATCACGCCTTCGATCGGCATGACATCCAGAAAATACAAACGGCCTTCAAGCGGTTGACTTCTACAAGTAAATTGATAATCATCACGGAGAAAGATGCCGCCCGACTCCGTGACCTTCCTTCGCTTCCCATGGAATGGTTTTCTCATTTATATTGTTTGCCTATTACGGTGGGTTTCTGTATGGACCGGGAAAAACAATTTCAAGAATTAATAGTTAAACATATTGATACAAGAATAAAGAATCATCCTATATTACGTTAACAATCTTATGAGCAATAGAACAGAAATATCGACTTTGGGAGAGTTCGGGTTAATCCGTCATCTCACCGATAAAATAGAACTTAAAAATCCGAGTACGTTGAAAGGTGTTGGTGACGACGCAGCCGTACTAGATTACACAGACAAGCAAGTATTGGTTACGACAGACCTTTTGCTGGAAGGTATTCATTTCGATTTGATGTATGTGCCGTTGAAACATCTCGGCTATAAATCCGCAGTCGTAAACTTCTCCGATATTTACGCCATGAACGGCCGCCCGAAACAGATTACGGTATCATTGGGTATTTCCAAACGTTTCTGTGTAGAAGATCTCGAAGAATTCTACGAGGGCATTAAACTCGCTTGTGATATCTATGACGTAGATCTCGTTGGTGGCGACACTTCCGCCTCACGCACAGGGTTAGCGATCAGCATCACTTGCCTAGGCGAGGGAGAGAAAGGTAAAGTTGTCTATCGAAACGGAGCCAAGGAGACCGATCTTATTTGCGTGTCCGGCGATTTAGGGGCCGCCTACATGGGTCTCCAATTACTGGAACGGGAGAAAAGCATATTTAATGGGGAGAAAGATTTCACGCCCGATTTCTCTGGTAAAGAATATTTGTTGGAACGCCAATTAAAACCGGAAGCCCGCAAAGACATTGTCGAGGTTCTTGACCAAGCAGGAATCGTTCCTACCTCCATGATGGATATCTCCGACGGCCTCTCTTCGGAGTTGCTTCATATATCTAAAGAAAGTAATGTAGGTTGCCGAGTTTACGAAGATCGTATTCCTATCGATTACCAAACCGCAGCCATGGCAGAGCAGTTTAACATGAATCTGATAACCGCGGCATTGAATGGAGGTGAGGATTATGAACTCTTATTCACTGTTCCTTTAGCAGATCATGATAAGGTGTCGGAAATGAAAGGTATTAAGGTGATCGGTCATATAACAAAGCCGGAGTTAGGCAATTATCTTGTCGGTCGTGACGGAGGTGAAGTCGAGCTTAAGGCGCAAGGTTGGAACTCACTAAACTAAAAAGAAATATCCGCTCTGAATTCACGAATGCAAAGCGGTCCGTCCCATTTTTATTGGGGGACGGACCGTTTTCCTATTATTTCACTTCAATGGATCCTAAATAATTATAGAAGAGTTCAAAATCACTTATCTTCAAGAAAGGTAAGTGATAAACATCCATCTTTATAATTTGCGCCTCTATAGCCATTTTCCCATACAAATCAGCCAAAGACATACTCTTTATATCACCGTTATGATAGACCTTATTCTTTTTCTCGGGAAGCTGTACCTTCTTATCCAAGAAACGGATATAAGTATAAGAAGTAGCCAGCGGCTTATTATAAGTAGGCACTTTTCCGACTTTCCTCATATCATAAAACCCTTTCGCACGAGCCGTCTCACAAGGGACATTCATGAACTCTGGTATATTCACAAATCGAAAGGCACAATCATCCCATTTACAAAAGCCAATCTTAGCCAACGCATCCGGCTGGTCTGTCTTAATTTGTGGGCACCACAACCCTTTTAATGGAAAGATCTGCTTATCCATATCATATTGTAACATCTCCGACTGACTCTCAATACGAAACACCTTACTAAAATCAACGTCCCCTAACGCCTTTTCCAATTTAGCGGCATATTCTTTCTTAAGATCCGCCATAGTAAATGGATCCGCTTGATTTTTCTCTACCAGATTCTTGTCACAATGAGCCATATACCTTACTATCACATCGTCATCAACTGTCACATTATTTAATTTAAGCGCATAAACAAATAAGAGATCGGACGTTAAATCGACCACACCCTCAATTTCGCTTTTAAAATATTCCGAAACAATATTCCCTTGACTAAGCGCATCATTAATATTTATACAAAGACGCCGTCCATCCAGCTCTACCACGACAAGAGGATGCGTTTCTTCCTCAGAATAAACGCCCATACTCTCAAAGAGTTTCTTATCGTAATCCGGAATATCAACGATCACCGCCTCTTGACTAGCCAGATTCTCTTTCGGCATCGTAGAAATCTTCCCATCCTTTGTAAACGTCCTAACAAACAAATATCCGGAAACCTTAGGGACACCAAACATAATCTTATCCCCTTTTTTATACACTTTCCCATCACAGGCAGACACCGCATCACGAGTTCCTATCCCAGCAGCAGCAAATGCCAAACATACCCAACTTAAAACAATACTCCAAATTACTTTCTTCATATCTATAGCTTATTAATCATTCTCTACCCGCTTCCAAAAATAAGTAAAAATCCATATTTATCTACACGCTCCCCCTATTTACCCTGCTTATAGCAGCTAATTTCACCTCTACCCTCAAATATTTTCAAAAAATCCACCGCCACCTATTGCATATATCAAAAAAGTCCGTATCTTTGCACCCGTAATCGAAACAACGATATACAAAACGACATGATGGTGCCATAGCTCAGTTGGTAGAGCAAAGGACTGAAAATCCTTGTGTCCCCGGTTCGATTCCTGGTGGCACCACTTTTAAGAAAAGAAAAACGATGTAAATTCCTGAATTTCAAAGAAATTCAGGAATTTTTCATTTCCAAGAATAAGCAAAATAAGTGGGACTAAAGCAAACTATACATCCTTATTCGGGGGATAGTTTTAGAAAGCCTAAAATGTTACACAGCACAAGTGCTACTTCGTTTTTTTACAGCACATTGATCTATTTTACATAACCGGGTTCTCGGTTCGATTTCCTAACTTTGTATCATTAAAAATTGAGCCGTATGGAAAGAGAAATATTCAGCGTGTTGTTCTTCATTAAGCGTAGTAAAACGTTAAAAACGGGAAAGTACCTCTGCGTGTGAAATTCTATCAGATTTACCAAGACTTGGAACTGGAGGGAAAGATTATCTCCGCACGTGCCATAGTGAACCGCTATCAGGGAAAGGACGAAACTTTCAAGACATTATATAATGTGTTCTTGGAGGAAAAGATTGTCTCCGCACGTGCCATAGTAAACCGCTATCAGGGAAAGGACGAAACTTTCAAAACATTATATAATGTGTTCAAGGAGTATAACGACAACTTGGAAACTCGAATGAAACAGATCCCCAATATCCAACTTAAATTGACCCCCGATTTATTTTTCCTAAAATACAAAAAAAACATCACATAATCAGTTTATTAGTTTTCGATTTGTGCTGGGTTTATAATTTTTATTTACTGCCAATATAGTCATTCATTTCTTCCCGCAAATTTTGCGTATGGACTCTCCGTGCAGCTCAATTCTTACGGCTAGGTGAGTTATTCTGTTCATGACTGCGCCGGCTATTGTCTCCTTGCCGATGACATCATACCTGTCTTTGACCGGCAATTGTGATGTAATCAGTGTTGATTTCTTACCATATTGGTCTTCGATGATGTCCATCAGATGCATTCTGCTTCCTTTGTCCAACGGCTGCAAGCCGAAATCATCCTGTATAAGCATATCTGTCCTTTCTATTTTTTTCTGCTCCTACAGGATGCTACCTTTTACCTTGGTGGCCTTCAACTGCCCTAAAAGTCTGGAAGTATTGGCATACAGTACTTTCAATCCTTTCTGGCAGACTCTGTATCCCAAGGCTGTGGCAATGTAGCTCTTTCCTGTACCGGAGCTTCCCATGACAAACAAGTAGCACACCTCCTTGACAAATCTTGTTCATGCTGATTGATTTATTGGGAATACTATCTGTTTTGTCTATTTAATAGATTAATGTAGAATTATGAACTGATTCTGTAACTCTTTTAATGTTTTTTGGGTGGGGCAATTTAAATTGGATTTTGGGGAACTCTTTAGATAGGACAATGGGGGGACAGTTTATACCAAATTTTCCACCTGTCAATACACAGAAGAATTTTCATTGTTTATTACCGAAAAATAGAAGCAGTCTCTACAAAAAAAGACTGCTTCTGCTTCATTTCTAAAACAAATCAAAAAACAAATATGCTCAACTATTAATCTTAATTTTCTTTTAAGAAACGGATGATAACACAGGTTTGTCTGATACGGAAAACAAGTGTTCACTAAGCGCCTTCAAAGCATGCACTTTATCTTCCGCTTTCATCACCAACGATACATTACTACTACTTCCGCCGTATGAAATCATCCGTACGGGAATATCTTTCAATGCATTGATGATGCGTGCCTCAAAACCGACATTTTGCCATTCTAGGTCACCAACAACACAAACAATCACCATATTCTTTTCGACTGTAATCGTTGCGTATTTCCGTAATACACCCACAATCTCGTCTATATGCTTGTCATCATCAATCGTTACGGAAACCCCGATATCGGAAGTGGTCACCATGTCCACCGGCGTATTGTAATTATAGAACGTATCAAACACGATGCTCAGAAAATGAGGTGTCGGTATCGTATGGAGCGACTTGATCTTGACATACGTGATGTTGTCTTTGGCGGCAACAGCTTTGATCGTACCCTTTTCCACCGTATTCGAGATCAATGTACCCGACGCATTTGGCTGCAATGCGTTCAAGAGGCGTACCGGTATGTTCTTTTCCTTGGCAGGCAGGATGCAAGTCGGATGTAGTATCTTGGCACCGAAATGTGCCAACTTAGCGGCTTCGTCGAAGTTCAACTGCCTAACAGGAGCGGTGTCATTGACAAACCGTGGATCGTTGTTGTGCATCCCGTCAATATCCGTCCATATCTGTATCTCTTCTGCTTGGATAGCCGCTCCAATTAGAGAGGCGGTGTAATCGCTTCCTCCTCTTTCCAAGTTGTCAATGCTGCCGTAAGCATTCCGGCAGATGAAACCTTGCGTAATATATATTTCTGCCTCTTTGTTTTGCTCCAAAAGTGTATTTAGGTGTTTAGCGATATATTCCATGTCCGGTTCATTGTCCATTGTAATTCGCATGAAGTTCAACGCAGGCAATAAAACTACCTTCACTCCTTGTTCTTCCAGATAGCAGGTCATCAGAAAGGTTGATATTAGCTCACCCTGCGCCAAGATTTCCTTTTCATCGAACATGCTGAAAGGCATATTAGAGAAAGACCAGACATGTTGAGACCGTTCAAGCATGTATTGCATGGCCCTTTCTTTGTAGGTATCGCTTTGGTATAATTCTTCTATATGATTGACATAAGCTTGTTCCAAAGCAGAAAGGATCGCATTGGCTTTTCCCGGATCTTTCTTATGGAAACACTCAGATATCTCCACTAAAGAGTTTGTTGTCCCTGCCATGGCAGAGAGTACTACTATTTTCTGTTCCTGATCGCAAATGATTGATGCGACATTCTTGATCCGCTGGGCAGAACCGACTGAAGTACCACCAAATTTTAATACTTTCATTAGACTATCTGATTTTTGATTTTACTTTTTATACATTGAATCTGATCACGAACGTGCTACCTTTACCGACTTCGCTTTCGATACGGATCGTACCACCATGAGCTTCCACAAAGTCCTTGCTGATGGCAAGTCCCAAACCGCTACCTTGTACTTTTGTTCCCGGCACACGGAAATAGTGGTCGAAAATACTTTCGTGGTAACGCGAGTCAATGCCCTTTCCGAAGTCCTTGACATAGATCTCGACGGCTTTGTCGATCTGTCGTGCACCGATGATAATCCGTCCGTTCTCCGACGAATAACGGATGGCGTTCGATAACAGGTTGGTCACAACCCAAGCAATTTTCTCGCTGTCGACAAACAATTTGGTGATCTTTTCAGGATACTCCACTTCGATCTGACAGTTAAAACGCTCGGCCTGTACCCGGTTCGCCTTGATGGCATAGTCGATCAGTTCGATCGGTTTGGTAATCTTCGGATTCAGGTAGAGCTTACCGCTTTCTACCTGTGACATCTTCAACAATTCGCCAGTGATCTCCAACAAACGGTTGCTATTTTCCTTTATGTTCTTGGAAAGGCTCTCCTGTTCTGTATTCAGTTTTCCGATCCGATTGTCTTCCAGCAGTTCCAAGCTCATCATGATAGCCGATATCGGTGTCTTCAGTTCATGAGAGATCGTTGAAATAAAGGTTGTCTTTGCAATATCTTTTTCTTTAAATTCGGTCACGTTCTTCAACAGGATCACATCCCCGACATACTTACCCTCCAGTCCAGTCTGCCTGTTAACGTTGATCGGGATGTATTTTACTTGAAAATAGCTTTCCTTGTTGTCCGCATAGATTTTCAACGGATCCTTATTGTCATCGGGATGTACCAACTGGCGGATCAAACGGCGCAGCAGATCATTTTTTAACGCCACTTCGGGAGCCGGTTTGTCGATAATGTTTTCCCGTGTCAAATTCAAAACAGTCAAAGCCTCGTCATTGACAAACAAAATCTTCCGTTCCTTACTCAAGCCTATGATAGGTTCTGCAATGCTGTTGATAATTGTTTCTATATATTTTTTCCCTTGCAGGATATCTTCCAGCGAACTGTTCCTGTATTCGGCCAAGCGCTCGGCCATCTCGTTGAACAACGTGGCTATTTCCTTAAACTCCGGTTCATTGCCCAAATTGAGCCGTTTGCTGTAATTGGCATTGGTGATTTCCTTGATGCCATCCGTCAATTTCTGGATCTGTACGCTGACCGAGCGTGGCAGGTGAGCCAGAAAGAGGAAGGCGATCACGATACAAGCAATTCCTACCGTCCAGATCCAAAAGAGAGACCTTTCCGCCGTATGGACAGCCACTTCATTCTTTTCATAAATGGCAGACATATTGACTGCCATAATGGTATAAATCGTCTGGCGTATCTGCCGAATCGATTCATCATCCATGTCATCCAACGCCTTTTCACAGTTCGAACTTAATCGGTTGGTTAGTACGTCTTCATCCTTCTCTGTCAGATTTTTTTTCTGAGCTTCCAACCCGGCCTCAAACTCTTTTCGAGCATTCGGATTTTCCCGAATGGCATCCAGTGACTCGAGCATCTGACGGGAATAAAGGAGTGAATTATAATTATCCGCTAGGATATTCTGCGTGTCATCCGATACATTATGAATGTTTTTTATAGCCAATCCACCTAATAAAGTGATCAGGACAAATAAAAGTCCTATCCCATAAGTCAACTTTGTTTTTATATTCATATTCATGGAAGGATTTTTATGCTAATATTATTAAATCAATGCCTAATTGAGCCAACTCTTCTAACATGTTCCGATAGTGGACCATCGCAAGGATAGCGGAAGGATATTTTAAAGCTGGTCGTCCGATACATAGCGTACTGATTTGCTTTTCTTTACAAGCCTGTACGATCGCATCCGTTATATGTGGGGATTGCACTTGAATGATTTCTCCTCCAAGTTCCGTTGCCAACTTGAAATGGTTAAGCAAATGCCTTTGACTTGCCAACGGAATCCTGTCGGAACTTTCTCTTGGGGTTTGTACATACAGTACAAAAAACTTGGAATTATATCGGGTTGCCAACCGTGCGACTTTCCGTATGATCTTACGGGGAGTTTTCTCATTACTGCTGATGCAGGCCATAAACCTTTCGTGGCGTACGCCGAGATTCTCTGGAATGGTATTCTCCACTTTTTTTTCTACCCGCAAAGCTACCTCTTTCAATGCCAACTCCCTAAGCTGAAGAATATGTTCAGCCTTAAAGAAATTATTTAATGCTGTTTGTATCTTATCGGGTTTGTATATTTTTCCGGCTTTTAACCGAGCCAGCAGTTCGTCAGCAGTAAGGTCTATGTTGACCACTTCATCAGCCTGCTCCAGTACGATATCAGGAATACGTTCCTTGACCTCAATGCCAACCACGTCCTGCACCATCTCGTTAAGTCCTTCTATATGCTGAATATTGACCGCCGTGATCACACTGATACCGGCATCCAGTATATCCATGACATCCTGCCAACGCTTTTCGTTCTTACTGCCTTCGACATTGGTATGAGCCAATTCGTCAACGATGACAACTTCAGGATGGATACTGAGAATCGACTGCAAGTCCATCTCTTCGATCTCTTTTCCTTTATAAAATATCTTGCGGCGGGGGATGATAGGCAATCCTTCCACCAATGCCTCCGTCTCGACTCGCCCATGTGTTTCTATATAACCGATCTTGACATCGATACCGCTTTCCAGTAATTGGTGGGCATCTGATAGCATCCGATACGATTTACCTACACCGGCAATCATGCCGATGTAGATTTTAAAATTGCCACGACGAGACTTTTTCAACAAATCTAAAAAATGTTGTACACTTTGTTCTCGGTCCATGCGTATTATTATATCAAGGTCTTAAAGAAATTCCCAAGACAAGATGGGCATCCTCCATGCGAGGGTTCCAAATTGCCTGTGTAAAAATAGGTAATGAGAAAGAATCCGTGATTTTGATATCTTTCGTTGCTTTCAATGCAACATTCGTTACTGCAAATCCACTATTTACATCACCTCCATACGTAGTTATTCCCGCATCATACGGAAGAACACCACAAGTTGCATTCAGATCGACGCCCTTCACTGTGAATGGAAAATTCAACTCCACATAAGAAGAATAGTTTTGGTTTCCATTTTCATCTTTGTCTTGACCGGCAAACATGAAATTCCAGGCGATAGACAAAGGTAACTTCTCAATAGGCAAAGTGTAAGCCAAACCTGCTTCAAAATGGTGATCTGTTTCATGGCTTTTGAAGTTAAAATAACGGCAAGAGCCTTGCCCTGCCCACCATAAGCTAGCGACAGATAATGTAGGACCAGCTGATCCGAATGTATACGCTGCCGTTAAATCTATCTCTTTAGCCGCAGGCATAGATGTAGAGTTTGCTCCCTGAAAATCGGTAGATCCCCAGGCTGTCAAAGAGAAATTACCTACCCCCAGTGATAGTGTCGGCTGGAAGCTAGCACCAGTCTGGTAGAAACCACGCCAAATATAGGAACTTACCAAATCTCCCTGCACAGAAAAACTTACTTTACCATCCTCTTCCTGTGCATTAGCCAACGTAGAAGATGCCATTGAGAATACAATTGCCAAGGCTGCTACTTTTTTTACGAATGATTTCATAACCTAAATCTAATTGACTTATTAAAATTTGTTATTTGTTATTTGATGCTTGATCAAGCGCAACATTTAATTTCAATACATTTACTTTCTCCGTTCCGAACATACCCAATAACGGTTTCTCAACATGAGAATTGACGATACCCATGACCTTTTCTTCCGACCATCCACGAGCGTCCGCTACACGTTTGGCCTGTGCATAAGCCGCTTTCGGTGAGATATGGGGATCCAAACCGGAACTGCTGGCTGTGATGATTTCAGCCGGAACTTTTTCACGGGTTAGGTAAGGATGATGAACCAAGAATGTATCAATACGTTCTTCCAACAAAGCTAAATGTTCTTCATTGGAAGGTCCCTTGTTACTACCTGCCGAACTGACCAAAAATGTATCAATACGTTCTTCCAACAAGGCCAAATGTTCTTCATTGGAAGGTCCCTTGTTACTACCTGCCGAACTGGATGCATCGTAACCGTCACCAGCATGGGAAGGACGTCCCCAGAAATAAATATCTTGCGTGAAATTCTGACCAACGTTGGCGGCCCCCACTACTTTTCCATTCAATGTAACCAGTTCTGCATTACCTTTATTCGGTCCTGCCACTTGGGCAAACAACCACAAAACGAAGATGTAGAAAACACTGAAGAACAAACAAAATGCAATTGTCAGTCTTAATGATTTAAAAAGATTTGATATCATAATGAATTATTGTTTTATTTTCTTAACCTTCCTCCTATCTTCATACAGAGGGAGGAAGGTTTTTAATATTGATTTTACTTTTACATGAATAAACTTACAATCATATCTATCAACTTGATACCAATGAACGGGGCAATTACACCGCCCAAACCGTAGATCAGCAAGTTGCGACGAAGCAATGCGGAAGCACCGATCGGTTTATAAGCCACACCACGTAATGCCAGAGGGATCAGAATCGGGATGATGATCGCATTAAAGATGATCGCACTTAGGATCGCTGATTCCGGACTGTGCAGGTGCATGATGTTCATCGGGGCCAATGCCGGGATCGTAACCATGAACAGAGCTGGTACGATAGCGAAATACTTGGCCACGTCGTTAGCGATACTGAAAGTAGTCAGCGTACCGCGAGTCATCAGCAACTGTTTACCGATTTCGACAATCTCGATCAGTTTCGTTGGGTCGTTGTCCAAATCAACCATATTACCAGCTTCCTTGGCAGCCTGCGTACCACTGTTCATTGCGACACCAACGTTTGCCTGAGCCAAGGCCGGGGCATCGTTCGTACCGTCCCCCATCATGGCGACCAGCTTACCGTTTTCCTGTTCCTTACGGATATAGTTCATCTTGTCTTCCGGTTTGGCTTCGGCGATATAATCGTCTACACCGGCTTTTTCAGCGATATATTTTGCGGTCAACGGGTTATCACCGGTTACCATTACCGTCTTCACACCCATCTTACGCAAACGTTCAAAACGTTCTTGGATCCCCGGTTTGATGATATCCTGTAATTCGATCACACCGATGATGAAATCATCCTGTGAAACAACCAACGGAGTACCGCCGTTACTCGTAATCTTCTGAACCAAATCGGCCACCTCTTTCGGATATTTGTTGCCGGCAGCCTCACTCATCTTACGAATAGCATCAAAAGCTCCTTTACGGATGCGAGTACCATTTGCCAAATCCACCCCTGAACATTTAGTTTCTGCCGTAAACTTGATCATCTTTGATCCGGATGTATTCAAATCATGTACACGTACACCTTTTTCACGTCCCAGTTCCACGATTGACTTACCTTCGGGCGTATCGTCAGAAAGAGAGGACAGTAGACAAGCTTGTACAAAAGAGTGTTCGTCAATGCCGGATACCGGATAGAACTGGGTTGCTTTACGGTTACCGATCGTGATCGTACCAGTCTTGTCGAGCAGCAAAGTATCAATGTCACCAGCTGTTTCAACCGCCTTACCGGATTTGGTGATCACATTAGCAGACAACGCACGATCCATACCGGCAATACCGATGGCAGATAACAAACCACCGATCGTAGTAGGGATCAAACAAACGAACAAAGAGATAAAGGCCGCGATCGTAATCGTCGTGTTGGAATAATCAGCAAACGGTTTCAAGGTACCGCAAACAACAACGAATACCAATGTAAAACCTGCCAGCAAGATTGTCAAGGCGATTTCGTTCGGAGTTTTCTGGCGAGAAGCTCCTTCCACCAAGGCGATCATCTTATCCAAGAAACTTTCACCCGGTTCGGTCGTCACTTTCACCTTGATCTGGTCGGACAATACTTTCGTACCGCCTGTTACAGAACTCTTGTCTCCACCCGCTTCACGGATCACCGGAGCAGATTCACCTGTGATGGCGCTTTCATCGATAGAAGCCAGACCTTCGATAATTTCACCATCGGAAGGAATCGTGTCGCCGGCTTCACAAATAAAGATGTCGCCTTTCTTCAACTGAGAAGAACTGACCGTTTCGATCTTGTTACCGACACACAATTTGGCAGGAGTTTCTTCCCGGGTCTTACGCAAACTGTCGGCCTGTGCCTTGCCTCGTGCCTCTGCAATCGCCTCTGCGAAGTTGGCGAAAAGCAACGTGGCGAACAATACAATAAACACTAAGATATTGTAACCGAAAGATCCTTGTGTCGTATCACCGGTGGTAGCCGCCCAAATCGTAACAAACAACATGACGAATGTCACCACCTCCACGATAAACATGATCGGGTTACGGAACATCATCCGCGGATTCAACTTAATGAATGATTGCTTCAAACTTTCTATAACGAGCTTCTTTGGAAATAAAGAAGCAGTTTTGTTATTTCTCATCTTCTTAATCTGTCAATTAGTAAATACTAAAATATTCGGCGATCGGGCCTAATGTTTGTGCCGGGAAGAATGACAAGGCAGCAACGATGACGATTACGAAGAATGTCATCACACCGAATGTAACCGTATCAGTCTTTAATGTACCCGCACTCTCCGGAGTGTACTTCTTGTTTGCCAAAAGACCTGCAATAGCTACCTGTCCGACAATTGGCAAATAACGTGAAATGATCAGTGCCAAACCGCAAGTGTAGTTCCAGAAATAGGTATTGTCGCCTAATCCTTCAAAACCGGAACCGTTGTTAGCAGAAGAAGAAGTATATTCATATAACATTTCACTGAAACCATGGAAACCAGGGTTGTTCAACCAGCCACCCTCGCTCTCTACGAATTCAGGGGCATATACCCATACGTAGGAAGAGATAGCCGTAAAGATCAAAATCACGAATGGGTGAGCCAACGAAACGATCGTTGCAATCTTCATTTCTCGGGCTTCTACCTTTTTACCTAAGAATTCCGGCGTACGTCCGACCATCAAACCGCTGATGAATACGGCTATAATCAAGAATGCATAGTAGTTCATGAAACCTACGCCGACACCACCAAACCATGTATTGATCTGCATGTTCAACATCTCCACCATACCAGAAAGAGGCATTGTACTGTCGTGCATACCGTTAACGGAACCATTAGAGGTGACGGTCGTAGTCACAGACCACAAAGCGGTTGCGCCCGGACCCAGACGGGTTTCCTTACCTTCCATAGCACCGCAAGACTGGTCAATACCCATCTCGTCGATTTTCGGGTTACCTGCCATCTCATAGTGAACGTTACAGAATACTCCTAAAAGATAAGCAAACAGCATCACGCCATAGATCACATAACCTAACTTTTTACGTTTCAAATAAAATCCCAAAGCAAATACCAATGCCATTGGAATGATTAGAATAGACCAGCATTCTATAATATTGGTCAGATAAGTCGGGTTTTCCAAAGGGTGAGAAGAGTTTACTCCGAAATAACCACCACCATTCGTACCTAACTGTTTAATCGGAACGATTGCAGCTGTAGGACCTTGTGAAACAGTTTGTTCAGCTCCTTCCAATGTCGGGATTGTCATTTTGGAGTCAAAGCCCATCGGCGTACCTTGTATGATCAGGATGAAACCCACGATCAGAGACATCGGGAAAAGGATACGTGTACAGCTGATCACTAAATAGTGCCAGAAGTTGCCGATTGTTTTAGTTGTTTTGGCGGCCATCGACTTCATAATTCCAGCCATGGCAGCCATACCTGTTGCAGCAGTGATGAACTGGAACAACATGATGACGAACAACTGTGTAAAATAAGTCAAACCGCTTTCTCCGCTATAGTGCTGCAAGTTACAGTTAACCATGAAACTAATACACGTGTTGAACGCCAAATCTGGACTTTGTCCGCTGTTCCCATCAGGATTCAAAGGAAGATATCCTTGCGATACCAACAGGATCATACCCCAGAAGAACCAAAATACGTTTATAATAAGCAGAGATTTCAAGAATGCCTTCCAATCCATCTCTTCATTGGGGTTGATACCCGCCAGCTTGTAAATAAATCTTTCAATTGGAGCCATGAAACGCATGCAGTCGTTTCCCTCCTTATACACCTTGGCGATATGCTTTCCCAGCGGGTAACTGATAACCAGCAGCAGCAATATCTGCAATGCTACACCTAAAATTTCTGTATTCATCTTTTCACTTAAAAAAACTAATTACCATTAAAACTTTTCGGGCTTAATTAGGACATACATCAAATACCCGAAGATCAATAAGCAAAGTATAAACAGTGCTAAAAACATAATTTAATTCTCCTTTCTTACATTAAATTTTCTCAAACCAGTCCACACACTTGAAGAAAAACCAATAGCATGCTACACCGGTAGCACACAAGAACAAAAATGATAACGTATCTTCCATACTTGTCTTTTTTAATTGTTAATACTATTTATTTGTTTTCCACCCTACTATATGCCAAAGCTGTGCCAAAAAATCGAGTTCTTGCACAATGCATTGTTTATCAGTTATATAATCAAAAAATAATATTATTATGTAATATGCTCAATCCTTTTCAAAAGGAAAAAGATATTTTCATTTTGAAAAGGTATATAAAAAAGGCAAGCTGCCTGTTTTAGGTAAACCTACCGGGTATGCAAGAACAAAGTGTTCCACATTATAGTCCATAGGCTTCCATCTTCCTATAAAGTGTGGTTAAGGCTATCCCAAGAGGACGAGCAGCTTCGGGTTTGTATCCGTTAGTATGTTGGAGAACTTTCTGAATGTGGTGCTTTTCAACGCTGACTAGGTCCAATTCAATATTATTCCCCGTATTTTCAGATAATTGACATTTCCTTTCCATGGACATCGTTTTATGGCTGCCATATATTTTTTATGATCACTTTAAATCTCACCAAAATCTTTAGATATCTGCCCTGCACAGGCAGGCTTCCAACAATCGAAATTTCTCTTTTTAGCTAAAATCATGTTATTGATTATAGGCAATTCGCAACTTTCGCTGATATATAAAATAGCATGTCCTTGAGCTGTTGTTTTCAATTGTTTTCTTAATGTGTTCCAAGCTTCTGTATCAGAAATAAAATATTGCGATGCGGTAGACTCCGTTTCATACACCAGTTTGTATTCATTCAGCACCAATTCATTTTCCTGATTTGTCTTCTTTTGAGGATAGCATAAATAGGCAATTCCTGTCAAAAGGATGATTCCTGTAAAAGTATTCAGCAGATATTTAAAATAATAATCATTTTCGAAGACATAGAATTCATTGATGCTACCACATATACATACGCTAGCCACTAACAGTAATATTACCGTTATCCGTTGCTTTAAAAATTTCATCCGCATATTCTTTTCCATTTGTATCCTAATTTTTGAAATCAAATCCTTTAAATAAGCCGTGAATAAATTATATCCACGGCTCAAAAAGAAAAAAACAATTCAAATCTTTACAGAATGAATGGAGAAAAAGATTTTGGTACACATAAAACAACTTTAATTGCAATAATATATAATATGAAACTCATATCCTTCTATGAGCAACCAAGTACTTCTTGCAAGGCCACCATTTTTCAATCCTGTTTTTCAAAATGAAAAAATACCCCAAAACACCAATCCAGCTTGTTACTAGTAACAGAACGATAATCTTGTTTTTGATCCTTTGAGGAACATCTTTTTTTATTAAATTGCTGATTGCCCATACAGAGGCAAGCGAGCCTAACTGATAAATAAAAAATACCATTTTGTTTCTTTGTTGTTCTACATTGTTTCTTATAGCAGACAACCGAAGATGAATATTAATGATACTTTCTTCGGAAATCTAAACTGATAAAGATAATGCCAAAATCAGACCAATTAGAAAACAACAAACATAAATCACTATATATCAATTGATTAAAAATATTAATTCTAAATTGAAAGTAAAAAAAACAACTAAAATGAAAAAGTGTTTTTCATTTTGGTAATATTACTTAGGCTTCCCTATTTGCAAACATCTGTTTATCAATGACAAATACAAATTGGTATGGATTTTGCTTTGTGTTGTATATAATATTTCAAATATGAGATTATTTATCATTTCGAATAGGTTGCCTGTAAAAGTTACACGTTCCTCCGATGGAAAATTTGTTTTTTCACGGAGCGAAGGAGGGCTGGCTACAGGTTTGAAGTCATTGGACGTTGATTGTGAAAAACATTGGATTGGTTGGCCTGGCGTCTGCGTAGAACAAAAGACGGAAAAAGATGACATTTGCAGTCAATTGGAAAAAAATAATTATCATCCGGTATTCTTATCCGACAGGCAGTATGAAAATTACTACGAAGGATATAGCAACAGTACCCTATGGCCCCTCTGTCATTACTTTTTTGCTTATACGTTATATAAAAAGAACTTTTGGGAATCATATAGGGAAGTCAATGCTGTTTTTTGTGAAGAGATATCTCGGATAGTTGAACCTAATGATTGGGTTTGGGTACAGGACTATCAGTTAATGCTGTTGCCGGGCATGCTCCGTGAGAAGTTTCCCAACCTTCATATCGGGTATTTCCACCATATTCCGTTCCCTTCACATGAACTTTTCCGGATTCTGCCCGAAAGGGTCGAGATCCTGAACGGACTTTTGGGAGCCGACTTTGTCGCTTTTCACATTCACGATTATATGCGTCATTTCATCAGTGCGACGGAACGCATCCTTCATAAGAATTTCAATCTGGATGAAGTTCAAATGAATGATCGTGTAACCCGTGTGGATGCATTACCGATGGGGATAAACTATGATCTTTATCACAATGTGATAGCTGATGACAAAGTCCACCACGCAGTAGAGAAAACACGACTTCTATTTGGAGATCATAAGTTAATCATATCGGTAGACCGACTGGATTACAGCAAAGGAATATTGCACCGTCTTTACGGATTCGCCTCTTTTTTGAAAAATCATCCGGAATATCACGGGAAAGTGACATTGGCGATGGTTATCGTCCCCTCTCGCGACCATGTAGGCAGTTATGCCGAATTGAAAACCAAAATAGACGAGGAGATCGGTTCTATCAATGGAACTTACTCTACCATGAATTGGACTCCGGTATGTTATTTTTATCACGGTTTCTCTTTTGAGGAATTGGTAGCGATGTATTATGTTGCCGATATAGCCTTGGTAACCCCTTTGCGCGATGGTATGAATCTTGTGGCAAAAGAGTATGTCGCTACCAAACAAGATAATCCGGGGGTACTCATTTTAAGTGAAATGGCCGGTGCTTCGGTTGAATTGTCTGATGCTTTATTGATTAATCCAAACGACACGGACCAGATCGAACAAGCCATTTGCCGTGCATTGAAAATGCCATTGGAGGAACAAAGAGAAAGGCTTCAGCGAATGCAAGCCATCCTTTCGGTTCAAACCGTAAACAAATGGGCTGCGGATTTCATGAGAGAATGGCGGCAGGCCGCAGAGAAAAACAAACGATTACAAAAGAAAAAGATCTCCGCACAAGACCAGAACGAAATCAAAACATTATATGACCAAGCGAAAAAGCGCTTGATTTTGCTGGATTACGACGGAACATTAACTGCATTCAAAAATCATCCGGAAGATGCAGCTCCAACACCTGCATTACGAGACCTGTTACAGCGTTTTTGTTCCGACTCTCGGAATCATGTAACCATTAATAGCGGGCGGGACCACTATACATTGGAGAAATGGCTGGGAGATCTTCCTCTGTCTTTTGCCGCCGAGCATGGTGCATTTTACAAGGAAAAAGGCGCATGGCATAAAAACATAGGCAATCGAGAGTGGGATTCGGAGCTATTGTTTATTCTAAATTTGTTTGTAAGCAAAACCCCGTACTCTCATCTTGAGACAAAAGAAGCTGCTCTTGCCTGGCATTATAGAGAATCGGACGCCTGGCTGGGAGAGCTGAGAGCGCAACAGCTAACAAAGGCTATAATGCCTGTTTGCCTGAGAAAGGGATTACAAATCATGCAGGGCAACAAAGTCGTGGAAATAAAATCTCCAGAATACACAAAAGGTTCGGAAGTAGATCGCCTATTATTGGCTTCCCGCTATGATTTTATACTAGCAATGGGAGATGACACGACGGATGAGGATATGTTCCGGGCTCTTCCAGTATCCGCCATAACAGTTAAAGTTGGAATTGTATCTGAAAAAGCCAAATACAATCTGTCCTCGCAGGAAGAAGTATTGCCTTTTTTGGAAGAACTGTCGGGTGAAGGTGTTAGTTACGGAACGACTTCCAGAAGCATAAAAGGTCAACTGAAAGCCACCGTTGATTTTTTTAAAGGATTGTGGACAAATAAAAAATAATTTTTATGGACAAGTTAAATTACGGAGTAATAGGAAATTGCTGCACAGCGGCTTTGATTTCGGATAAAGGCAGTATAGATTGGTTATGTTTCCCTAACTTCGACTCACCTTCCATCTTTGCGTCATTGCTCGATCGGGAGAAAGGGGGATATTTCGGCTTCGAGGTTTCTCCGGATTATCAAATATCGCAATCGTATGTTCCTCATACAAATATTCTTTCGACCAACTTCGTATCAGAAGAAAATGAATTTGCCGTTGTAGATTTCATGCCTTGTTACCATCTGAGCGATGCGAGCAATTGTTATCGTCCGGCAGAGATCTACCGATATATCCGCAGAATCAAAGGTACTCCCCGTTTTAAAATCAACTATGAGCCGGCTCCGGACTATGCCCGTGGAAAGACAATTTTCAACACGACCTCGGAATATATAGAGACCTACTCTACTTCTAACAGCAAAGATAGGCAATATCTTTATTCCTCACTACCTTTGCACAAGATCTTGGAACAGAAAGAAATCATACTGGCTAAGGACGAGTTCTTGCTACTTTCATATAACGAGAAAGTAATCCCCGTCAACATTGAGCGTGAGAAACTGGAATACTGCCGGACGCTGGTTTATTGGCTAAATTGGACTGACCGAACCAAGAAGTTTACGGTCTATAACGATGTCATTGAGCGAAGTCTCCTAGTTTTAAAATTGATGTCTTTTTATAATGGAGCCGTATTGGCGGCCATAACAACTAGCCTACCGGAAACGATCGGAGAAGTCCGTAACTGGGATTATCGTTTTTGTTGGCTGCGCGACGCCTCCATGTCCATTGAAACTTTGTTCCAGATAGGCCATGTCGAAGCCGCAAGGCGGTTCATGAGATTTGTCCAGTCTACTTTTGTTTCTCAACACGATACTTACCAGATCATGTACGGTATTCGCGGAGAAAGAAAATTGACGGAAGTTATTCTGGGACATCTTTCCGGTTATAAGAACTCACGACCCGTTCGGATCGGTAATGATGCTTACCACCAGCTTCAAAATGACTCGTTCGGCTATTTAATGGACCTGATCTACCAATACTATCGTTTGATGCCCGGTACATTGGACGAGGTGGAAGATATGTGGGAAATGGTAAAAAGTATCCTGACGAATGTGATGATTGACTGGAAAAAACCAGACAAAGGCATTTGGGAGATTAGAGGAGAAGGACAGCATTTTGTTTCCTCCAAAGTTATGTGCTGGGTCGCATTAGACAGGGGAGCTCGTATTGCAGATTTATTAAACAAACCGACATACCGGAGACGTTGGTCGGAAGAAGCGGCCGTAATCAAAGAAAATGTCATGAAAAACGGTTGGAAAGAAGAGATGCAAAGTTTCTCGCAAGCCTACGGTAATTCCGACCTTGATGCGTCCTTGTTGTTAATGGAACCGTACGGATTTATCGATCCGAGAGACATACGCTACCATAAAACAGTGCAAGCGATAAAGAATGCGTTACTTTACAAAGGGTTGATGTACCGTTATAAATCTCATGATGATTTCGGACTTCCCTCTTCCGCCTTTACTATTTGTACGTTCTGGCTCATTCGTGCTCTTTATGTCATAGGAGAAAAAGAAGAAGCACGTAGTCTGTTTGAGGAAATGCTTCATAATTCAAATCACTTGGGACTTTTCAGTGAAGACATTGATTTTGAAACCAAGGAGCAACTGGGGAATTTTCCTCAAGCATATTCCCATTTGGCACTAGTCAATACCGCTATATTGTTTTCGGAAGAGGACATACGACTGTTTTTTAAATAAACCTTCTGTATCTCTTTCATTTTGGAAATATTTTTTCACTATGAAAGAGATTTTATTCTCTTTTTATAGGACAAAGCTCATAGATATCTCATTATTAAATAATTATATATCTTCGAACGCTATTGGCTCAAAAATTGCCAGCTCCTTGCAGTTAAATAGTGAATCAATATGGAAACGAATAATTTACTGGCCCCATTATTTTTTGTATTGATAAGGTTGATGGGAGGTGCGATTTTAAAATTCGGATTAAAAAAGATGCCTCTTCCTTACACGGTCGGGCTATTTGCCTTTGGATTATTGATCGGTACGTTTGACCGGATAGGCTGGTTGGAAAGCATTCCTATATTAAAATCATCGATCGATTTTGCCGGAAATGCTAATCCCGATATGATACTTTATATTTTTCTTCCGATCTTGATATTCGACGCTGCTTATGAACTGGACGTGCATATCTTTCGAAAAACATTGACAAATGCCACTATATTGTCCGTACCGGGTGTCATTATTGCGATGTTGCTGACGGCTGCCTTGATGATAGGGATCGGAACGTTCGCCCCTTCTTATGAAGGGTGGAACTGGACATTTGCATTGATGTTCGGAGCCTTGATAAGTGCGACAGACCCAGTGGCCATTGTCGCATTGTTGAAAGAGCTAGGCACCAGTAAACGTTTCTCGACGCTAGTGGATGCCGAGTCGATGCTAAACGATGGAACCGGTATTGTCCTTTTCATGCTGTTTTTCGGAGCCTATACCGCTACTGGTGTTTCGGATTCTCCCGTAGCGGACTTTATCATGGTCGTTGCCGGAGGAGCCCTGGTTGGTACGCTTTTGGCTTATTTGTGTATTCAATTTATCACAAATGTAAATGGAGACGAGATGCTTCAAAACAGCGTGATGATTCTTTCCGCTTATATGACTTTTGTCATAGCGCAAAATTATTTGGAAGTATCGGGAGTAATCGCTTTGGTCGGTTTCGGTTTGACAGTCTCTTACATGGGCCGTCTGAGGTTGAAACCGCAGGTCAATAAATTCATGCGTCAATTTTGGGAATTGGCGGCACACATAGCAAATACATTGATATTCATAATTGTAGGTGTCGTAATAGCATTGAAGGTAGACTTCTCATGGATGGATTTATTGATTCTTATCTGTGTATATGCCGGGATAAATATCATTCGTATATTAATAATAACCATATTTTATCCGATCATGAAACGGTCCGGATATGGCTTGTCGGTGCGAGAGTCCACGATCTTGAGTTGGGGAGGATTACGTGGTGCATTGGGACTAACGATGGCACTGATGGTATCGTATACCTTTTCGATACCAGAACCAATACGTCGGCAAGTACTTTTCCTTACGGCTGGGATTGTAACTTTAACATTGACAATAAATGCGACTACAATCGGTTGGCTTCTAAAGAAATTGGGATTGGCAGAGATACCGTCCTCCAAGCTTCTTTTGGATTATAGCGTAAAAAAGCAGTTGTACGAAGGTTCTGAAAAATACCTAAAAGATTTGAAACAGAAGGAAGCGTTGGAAGCAACAGACTGGAGTATTGTCGAACAGTTCCTACCTCAAAAAGAAATATATCCGGAAATGCCTGTCCGTACCAAAGACGTAATGGCAGACATACGTCTACGAATCTTGGATAGAGAGCGCTCGCTCTATTGGAGCCTATACACAAACGGTGTCATTTCATCCGGGACGCAAAGACGTTTAAATGCCGCAATTGATGAACAATACGATCGAGACGGAAAGAAACCTCTATGCGACCGAGGCGATATTTTTGAATTCTGTGAGGAACCTTCATGGATAATCAGTATGAAGTTTTTCTCTCGTTTTTTCCAAAAATGGGCAGATATTTACTATCAAGACAGAATTATTTTAGGGTACGATTTGGCAAGGGGATTGATCATAGCCCAGAAAGAGTCCTTGAAACTGGTTAACGAGTTTGGCTCCTCGGAAACAGTCTCTACCGAATATGAAAGTTGCTTGTCGCTTTTACAAGTCGAGATCCGTAAAAATATAACTAGAGCATCGAATTTTATCACAAAAATATCCATTGATTATCCTAAATCATATAAAGAGGCTGTGACTCGCAAGTCTGTCCGTATGTTATTGAGCAACGAAAAAAAGAGGATAGAACAATTCAAGGAACAGGGTTTGATTTCCCAAGAAGAAGCCGAGCAAATGGTAAATGAGTTGGGAGAACGTCATAATAAGGTTTTTACTTCTTACCAGTTCCTAAAATAGCGACAAGAAAAATATGTCATCCTCAATAGATAATAACTCATCTAAATCACCATTCATAATGTATGGTAAACACTGGCGAATCTTGTCTATAGGCCAATCCCACTATTTGAGGATCTTGTATAATGGTATTTAGATATACGGTTTGTTTATTTCCCGTACGTGGATATATTTTAGTCATCATCTTTCTTCGTTTTTTAGTAATGTTTCTTTTTCAAATAAAAAATAGATTGTGTAGCCAACAGAATTACAAAGACGTATTCCGCTGTTAAATAGATTGCGAGAGGAGCTTGCGTGTAGCGACATAACCAATAAAGATAAACCAAATATATGGCTGTTGTCGTAACTTGAAAAAGGAAAGTCATTTGTGTCTTTCCTGTTCCTCCGACAGCATTCAAATATACATAACCCGGTAAAGCGAAAGTGTAATTCAACAACATTACAACAAAAGGGGCAAAAGCTAATTGTATCAATAGTTCATTACTCGTATAAAAACCAATAATCCATCGATTACACAATAAAGCAATCGCAACCAAGGGAAATCCTATGGTATAACCTAATTTCAGAATTTTACTACAGATTGAAAATAGTGTCTTCCCTTCTCCCGCACCAATCGCATTACTGACTAATGAGCCTGTTGTAAGCGCAAAAGAATTCGCTATCACAAAAAATATAGCCGATACGCTCCGGGTTATATTGGAAATCGCTAACTCTATTTTTCCCAAATGTTCAATTGAAACGAAAAACAAGAACCAAGGGGCTACACTAATAAGCGCATGAAGCATACTCCATGTTGATAACTTCAAGACTTTTATAAGTAAATTACCATTATAGACCGGCCTTAACCCATATTTTTCTTTATCCAATCGTATCCACATATAGAAGGAAAGCATCATAAAGGAGCCCATCTCTGCCAAAGAAGAGGCAATTGCCGCCCCCGAGATTCCTAATTCCCTAGTGAATATCAAATAAAAATTTAAAGGAATATTGATTAATACCGCTATGGCAGCAGCCCAAGATAGAGCTTTTGTATGCGTTATCCCCACTAAAAAAGAACGTATCGCTAAAAATGGGAATGAAAACAACAATCCAAAGCTACGCCAATCCAAGTATAGAATTACCGCTCGATAAATATCCGAGGAAACGATCAGCTTCTTTAGTATAAATGGGGAAACCGTATGAATGAGAAGGTAAAGAAAGATAGCCAATCCCAAAAGGAAAAATAAGCCTTGAAAAAAGGTCTTGCCGGTTTCCTTGTAATCTTGCTCTCCATTCCTTCGAGCTACCATTACTTGCAACCCAATGCTAAATCCAAAACCAAGCATATAAATCGCTAAATAATAAATTCCGGCGATAGCGGACGCTCCTAATTCTATCTCTCCAACGTGGCCTAAGAAAACAGCATCCGTAATATTGATTAATTGTTCCATTAAGATGCTCATCATTACAGGAAAGTTGATGAGCCATATTTGTTTATATGTATAATTCATTGCTCAACTGTATAATAGTGCGATACAACATACCGCTTTTATGCAGTATGTTATTTCGTAATCCATAAAATAAAAGGATATAAAATCTCCGTGACAAATAAAGCTGTATCTGTCAAATAGCTGAATAGCTTTATTGGATAGGGCTAAAAGAAAAAACGGCTAAATAGACGTCTCTATCCAACCGTTCAAAAGATCTTCGCGATAATCTTTTGTGCTCACAGTCAAGGTTAAACTTGAAAAACATATAACTTCAAAATGAATTTATAACATCATTTTGTTTTGATGTTGGCAAAGGTAAGCCTTTATTTGTAAATAACAATTTTTTATCATGTTTTTTTTACTATTATATCTTTTTTTTCTTCTCTAGAATATTTTCGTTTTAATTTATGGCCTCTCTTGTGCTCGGATATTCAAAAAAAACGCAATGGAAAGTTCAAGAAATGAAAGCAGGGCATAAAAAGGGTGTGTCATGACACACCCTCTTGTGAAACCATAAAAAAGATTTTCAGCCACAATGGAAATAAGTATTGACCAGCTTCAACATCTCTTCCGGATTATTCTCTAGGTCCTTGCGTAAAGAAGCGTCATCATAAGATTCCAGTTTATGGATGATGCCGTCTATCATACTCGGACTAAACACATTATATTTTTCAAAAACAGCACGCTGTTGTCTTAAACGGGCAGCTGAGGCTGCGCAACTGTCTGGGAGTTGATCCAATGTCTTTAGGCGATCTTGATTCTCTTCCTTATGAATATTCACGTTTACATAAGTCTTCTCAGCGATCTCCAAAGCATCGTCGATCTCAAAACCATGGCGGCACGCAACTGCCAATCCTGCCAATAATTGGTATAAATCAGCGGAGCCATCCGGTGAGCGCATCTCGACCGTTTGCTTTTGGCTCGTATCATAATGGCTGGCAGGTTCCAATGGGTTCGCCAAAGCACACATGTCCGTTTTTGCGGCCCAACCTAGCGGAACACGAACTAAAACTGAACGATTCCGATCTCCCCAACAAATATTCGTAGGTGCTTCTTGGTGTGGAACCAAGCGGAAATATGAGGTTGGGTTCGTATTTCCAAAAGCCGTAATAGAGGAAGCTAAGCACATCATTCCAGCGATAGCCTTACGGGCGGTTTCGGATAAGATACCATTCGCTAACATCTGATTCTTGCCATCTTTCATGATACGCATATGGACATGCAGACCGGAACCTGCTTTTCCCACCGTAATTTTCGGAGCGAAAGTGATGTTATATCCATATTCATGCGCTAGATTGCGGATCGCCCATTTAGCGATCATCAATTGATCCGCTGCATTTTCCGCAGGACATGGTAAGAACTCGATCTCATTTTGCTCATAGATCAAACCATTTAACGTAAAGTTACCAACTTCTGAATGACCATATTTAATTTGTCCCCCGGCTTGCGCTATGCAGTGCATGCACTCCGTCCGGAACTCATTGAACTTAGCGTAAGGAGCGGATTCATGATAACCTTTTTGGTCGGTAGCAGGGAAAACGCCTTCATCCGGTGCGATTACGTAATATTCTAATTCACCCATTGCCTCAAATTCCATTCCCGTCACCTCATGAAAAGCCTTACAAGCTTTATGCAAGGTATATTCCGGGGAACTTTCTAAGGGTTCTCCATCCTTATTGAAGAATGAGCAAAGCATGGTAAGCGTAGGTAATTCCGCAAACGGATCCTCGAAAGCCGTACGGAAACGGGGCACCACATACAGGTCACTACTTCCCGCCTCGATAAACGAGAAAAGACTAGAGCCATCCACACGCTCACCGCAAGTCAAGATCGCATCCAGATAGGCCGCATTGTTGATTACAAAGTTTAGTGTTTTCAAACGTCCGTCGCCTGCAGGATACATAAAATTAACCATCTGGATATCTTTCTCATAGATATAACGGATAATGTCCTCTTTCGTAAACTCGGACGCTGGCTTTTGTAAAAACTCCACTAATACGTTGGGAGTCATTTCTAGTTCTTTGTTCATGTCTTATATTGATTATGTTTATAGTGTAGAGAAAAACTTTCCTTTGGAACTGCTAACCGGAATCAAGCTAGAGATCGCTTCAGCAACCTCTATAGGTCGGTCAGACTCTATGATGTCCACGCCTTGACGGATGATCATACGGTATGCTTCAGCACGACTTTCGGGTGTGGATAGTTTATCGTCGGAGGGAGCGGTAGATATCATGCACATGACACCTCTTTCATGCAACATATCGATTACCTCACGGACTTCGGGGGTAATCTTCGGACCTACGTAAGCCATGATATGGCTCCAAGGTATACCGTTATCCTCATAGTCTTGAACCGCTTCTTTCGTTTTCACAAAAGCCTCAAACATGAAATTCGGATTTTTCTCGTAAAAGAAACGAGCCGAGGCACCATCATGAACCGTAATCATTACATAAGGTTCCGCTTGCATATCGGTAATCAACTGAGCAGTGCGCTCCATAGGAACATCCTTCTTATCAAGGATTAGGATTGTTTTTCCACGAGCCCAACGAATCGCTTCCTCTAAAGTCGGGATACGATAGTTTGTGATATTTCCTTCGGGATCCTTCAAACGGAAATTTTGCAATTCTTCCCAAGTATAATCAGAAACTTTCCCGGTCCCATTACTGGTACGCTCCAGTGTATCATCGTGGAAAAGGACGATAACACTATCTTTGGTTAACCTCGGATCTATCTCGAACGTGGCAGGAGTATAAGAGAGGGTATTTTCAAAGGTTTCCATACTGTTCTCAGGATAGCCTTTTCCCCGTCCACCTCGGTGTCCGCTAATTAAAGGAATTCGGTCATCCGCATATTGGTAGAAAGATATCAAATCATCTACATTTGATATCTGTAGCGTATTCATTCCGTTGTATTCAAGCTCCTCCTTTGGCGTGTTCAATACGCAAGAACCACAAAGCAGGGCCAGCATTAAAAATCTGGCGGATAAATTGAGTTTCATTTCACGATCGTATTTTAGGTG
This sequence comes from Parabacteroides sp. CAG:2, assembly GCF_000436315.1. Taxonomy (NCBI): domain Bacteria; kingdom Pseudomonadati; phylum Bacteroidota; class Bacteroidia; order Bacteroidales; family Tannerellaceae; genus Parabacteroides; species Parabacteroides sp. CAG:2. Next base: position 35,442 of record NZ_FR885330.1, read on the forward strand.
AATGATTCTTTCTATCCGCCAAACTTACACAAAATAAATGATTTTACAGAGTTAGCACCTTAATATTCGTCAACTTTCTGGTCTACACGGAACTTATCCAAACGTGCTTGCAGGCGAGTTTGGATATCGGCATATTCCGGATTATCGTATAAATTATTCAGCTCATTTGGATCACTTTGCAAATCGTAAAGCTCGTTGCAGCTAATCGCATCATTATGCTCATTCTTCTCTCCATAGAAATGGATCAATTTATAACGACTGTCACGCACGCCATCGTGACGACGTACCATATGGATAGCTGGATAATCATAATAATGATAATACAGATACTCGCGCCAATCTTTTGGAGTCTCGCCTCCAAACAAGGGGACTAAAGAAGTTCCTACCATATAATCAGGTTTCTCGATACCGGCTATATCCAGATAAGTCGGGGCATAGTCAATGTTCTGTACTAAGGCTGTACATTCACTTCCCGCCTTGATTTTAGCAGGATAACGGATAATCAACGGCGTACGGAAAGATTCCTCATACATGAAACGTTTGTCGAACCAGCCATGTTCACCCATGTAAAAACCTTGATCCGAGGTATAAACGATCACGGTATTATCCATAAGCCCTTCTTTTTCCAAATAGGCGATCAAACGCCCCACCTCATCGTCAATAGATTTGATGCAACGTACGTAATCCTTGATATAACGTTGATATTTCCATTTAACCAAATCCTCGCCTTTCAGGTTCTCGTTAATGAATTTTTCGTTGCGGGGCTTATAAGAAGCGATCCAAGCCTCCCGTTGTTCCGGGGTCATACGATCCAAAGAGGCCTGCCAGCCATCAATATTCCATTCCTTTTTATAAGCCTCCTTATCTTTAAGCTCATCTACCTTCAAATCATAAACCAAAGTCATATTTTTGTCTATACTCATCTCTTGTGTACGTGCGGCATCGCAACGAGTGGCATAATTATCATTGAAAGTATCTGGATATGGGAACTCTACATCCTCATATAAATCCATATATTTTGTATCCGGCATCCAGTTACGATGTGGAGCCTTATGATGAACCAGCAGGCAGAAAGGCTTATCCTTATCCCTCTCTTCCAAAAACTCGATAGCGTGATCGGTCGTAAGGGTCGTCGCATATCCCTCTTCTTTTACATACTTGCCATTCGATTCTTTGCTTTTAAACTCCGGATTATAATAATCTCCCTGATCCCATAACACATGATAATAATCAAAACCTTTCGGCTCACATTGCATATGCCATTTACCGACAACACCTGTCTGATAACCGTGCTGTTGTAAGATTTCAGAGAAGAATACTTTTGTCGTATCAATACCTTTTCCTAACTGTCTTTGTCCGTTTTGGTGACTGTAAAGACCGGTCATCAAACAAGCACGGCTAGGAGTAGACAGAGAATTCTCTACGAAAGCTTGCCGGAACAACATTCCTTCTGCAGCCAAACGGTCTAAATTTGGTGTTGGTGCCAATTTACCTAGCGCATGTCCATAAGCGCTAATAGTTTGATACGAATGATCATCCGTCATGATATGAATGATATTGAGCGGCTTCTCTGCCACTTCTTTTTGCCCTGTTCCGCATGCGGAGAATAAAAGGGCAGGGGCTAATATAGCTCCATAATTAATAGTATTTTTCATATATAATTATTTTATGTAACCTACTTCCCGACGATTCAAACCTATTTGTCCCGTGAGATCATCTCCCAGATCCAACCGAGCCTCTTCTGCTATAGATTGTAATAGACGAACCACCTCCGGATATTGATCTTTCACATCATATCTTTCTCCCGGATCTCTACGCAAATCATATAATCGTACTGGCTAATTGATTGTAAACAGTACCTCTAGGAATCACTCCTTTCCAACACATGATACAAGGAACACGTTGTCCTCCCTCAAACGTGGTAGCTTTCGCTTCTCTCAAACCTCCGGTACTCCCGGCATGATTACCAAAACTAAACCAAGGCCCATTATCCGACGTAAAGATAATCAAAGTATTTTCATCTAGGTTTAATTCCTCTATTGTTTCTAGAACTTGTTGGACACTCCAATCTACCTCAAGCATGACATCCCCATATAAACCTTGTTTACTCTTGCCTCTAAATTTGTTAGATACAGCAAGCGGAACATGTGGCATCGAGTGAGCAAAGTAAAGAAAAAATGGTTGTTCACGATTCTTTTTGATAAACTGGATCGCCCGTTCCGTATATAATGTAGTAAGCTCGGCTTGATCATCCAATGTCCACAATTCTCTTATTTTTTCATTTCCGTCGATTAATGGTAATGTCGGATGCCGTAATTTGTTTGGTAAATTAGATGCTGGAGTCACTCTATTCCCGTCATAATCTACTGGCCACATATCATTGGAATAAGGCAACCCAAGATACTCATCAAATCCTTGTTGCAAAGGCAAAAATGGATAAAGGTGACCTAAATGCCATTTACCGACCATTCCACAAGAATAACCTCTAGTTTTTAATATTTCCGGAAGAGTTTCCTCATTAGGGGCCACTCCTATACGGCCTTGAGGCATCAATGCCTCCGAAATCCCCACTCGATTTGGATAACACCCTGTAATTAATCCGGCTCTCGATGCGCTACTTATAGGTTGGGCTGCATAAAAGTGGGTAAAAAACATTCCTTCAGAGGCCAGTCGGTCAATAGTAGGCGTGTTATATCCAGAAGCACCGGTGATTGTTAAATCGCCATATCCCATATCATCCATAAAAAAGATCACGATATTAGGAAGTTTGTCCCGGGCTTGTATAATAACCGGGGTAACAGTTGCTACCCCAGTTATAAATAACAATTTTCTAATATCCCGCATTTTGTACTAAATTAGGATTCAAGTCTATCTCGGATTGAGGGATCGGCATAAGGATCATATGCTCCTTGATATTTTGCGCAATCTCAGTTTTATTAGCTTCCGCTACTTTTGCTTCATATGCACTATGCTCTTTCATTCGTTGAATAAATGTACCGGTACGTACTAAATCGAACCAACGATGTCCTTCGTGAGGGAATTCCAGCCGTCGTTCATTTAATATAGCTGTACGAAACTCATCCTTCGACATAGGTTTAAAGTTTCCAGAATCATCACCAAAAGCACGTTCCCGTATCCTGTTTAACATAGCGAGAGCCTTTGTAGATTTGCCCACTTCATTTAATGCCTCTGCATACATTAATATAGCGTCCGCATACCTGATAATGTGCATATTTACATCGCAACGGTCACCCGTTTCAAGCCCTTCAACCCAGAACTTACCGCTAAGTGGTATACTTGATTTCAATATTTCACCGGTTTTAAGATGAGCGAACTCTGTTTTAAAATTAGTCTTTTTTCTCAAATCTCGATTATCAAACTGGTCATACAATTCTTGTGTTGGGATATCAGCCTCATTAAGGGCAGAGATTCCTAAGCTCCCCGGAATGGAATATTTCGGACCAGCAAGCGCCATTTCACCATTATGTTGAAATGGAGGTTCTTTATACTCAATATAAAGTACAGCCTCAATACCAGCCTCTGTATCTCGAAGCCAGTTCGCATGGTAATCTTTGTGTAAACCGAAACCATATTCAGATTCATGCTCGACTACCTCTGCCAATTTATCTTTCGCCTTTTGGAAATCCCCTTTAGTTAAATAGACTTTACCGAATAAAATTTTAGCGGCTCCTTTGTTGATACGGCCCTCATCGGAAGCTGAATATTCAGATCTTAAAGGAAGATGTTCTTCCGCAAATGTAAGATCTTCTATAATCTGATCATAAATCAGTTCTTTAGAATCACGTGGTCCTTTTGAATCTTCTACGGTCTTCAAGTCTAAGATCAAAGGAACATCGCCGAAGAAACGAACGAGGTTGAAATAGTATAGAGCACGAAGTGTACGAGCCTCAGCGATCAATCGGTTCTTTTTACTTTCATTCATTTTGATCTCTGGAATCTTAGCAATCGCCGTATTTGCCCTAGAAATACCGGAATAACAATTTTTCCACATATCTTTTACAAATGTATTCTGAGAGTTAAATCGCAGAAACTCCAAGTCTTGTAAGTTTGCGTTCGGCATACCTAAACCATTTTTCATCATATCGGTAGGTAGCTCTGCCATCATATACATCAAACGGTTATATAAGCTGTTTAATTGCTGATAAGTAGCATCTACCGCTGCCTGTGCGTCTTTCTCGCTTGTATAAAAATTATCCACGACCAAACGGTCCACGGGATTCTCGTCAAGGAAAGAACAACTGTTGATTCCACAAGAGAAACAGAAAGCTGAAAATATATATATGAACGATTTTTTCATTTTGAGTCGATTTAAAAGTTATTTAATGTCCAATTTGATGCCAAACATAAAGGTACGGGCTTGCGGATAACCGCCAAAGTCCTCTCCTGCCTCTAAAGTTGAAGCGCCTCGATAGCTCACTTCCGGATCATAGCCTCTGTATTTAGTCCAAGTCAATAAGTTTTGTCCGGTTACGTACAATCGCAGACCTCCGATATGTTTCCAATTTAATTTCGGGAAACTATAAGACAATGAGACTGTTTTTAATTTCAAGAAAGAACCGTCTTCAATGAACCGATCACTTACGATATTATTCCGATTCGTTGTCGCTTTTTGGTATTCATTACTTGGATTCGTAGGTGTCCAACGGTTCACGAGATCCTGATATACATTTTGTCCACCAGTCGGCGACTCAAGCTCCATTGCGTTATAATTGAAAATCTTATTCCCATATGAATATTGTAAGAATACGTTTAACTCAAATCCTTTATAAGCAAACGTGTTGGTCATACCTCCAAAGAATTTCGGATTTGCGTCTCCTAATATCTCCCGATCGTTTGTGGCATCAATCTTACCGTCTCCATTCAAGTCCTTATAACGACGGAGTCCGACACCGATAGGCGAGGGTGAAGAAGTTTGTTGAGCACATTCTGCTTCATTTTGGAAAATACCGTCAAAACGATAGCCATAAAATACTCCAATTGGTTGACCAACGATCAAGCGACGGATATCACTCGTCTTTAAATGATCGTCGTATGTACCTACATCTTTATACGTTTCCCCACCCAACTCTAATACTTTATTCCGGTTGAATGAAATATTAAAGGCTGTTGTCCATGAGAATGCCCCGCTTAAGTTGTCACTCTCAATAGAAAGCTCGTAACCTTTATTTTGGACACTACCAATATTTTTCAACATAGAATCATAACCGGAGGCGCTAGGAATCGCTACATTATATAATAAGTCCGTTGTTTTTTTATAATAATAGTCTGCCGTTAAACGTAAGCGATTATTAAATAGCCCAAGATCAAAACCAATATCAAATTGCCCTGTTTTTTCCCATTTCAAGTCAGGATTAGGTATCCTGTTCGGATAAAATCCAGAAACCAATTGATTTCCGATTGTCCAACTATTACTTCCCAATGTAGCCAAGGATTCGTAAACTCCGATTTCTGTATTTCCAGTGAAGCCATAACTGGTACGTAACTTTAAATTATTAATGACAGCTTTAACCGGTTCCATAAAACCTTCCTCAGAGATACGCCATGCCACAGAACCCGAAGGGAAAAATCCATACTTATTGTTGCCCCCAAAACGAGAAGAACCATCCACACGTCCGTTAACAGAGAATAAATACCGGTCATATAACGAATAATTAATACGTGCCAAATAAGACATAAGGCTCCATTGAGTAGCAGAAGATTCCGGTTTATCATAAATAGATCCGGCTCCTAGGTTATTATACTTCATGACATCGTTCACGAAATTAGAAGATGCTCCCGTTACGGATTCCACATTATTTCTTTGAATGGTGAAGCCTCCTAAAATATTCAAGGAATGAATATCCTTGAATGTCTTATTCCAAGTAAGTATATTCTCGTTCAGCCAGTTAATAGAACGGTTTACACCGACTTTCGCAGATGCGATACCTAACGATTGATAGATATTTGACGGAGTATATTTATTTTGCTTCAAATACATAATATCCATCCCCAAAGATACTTTAAGCTTTAAGTCTTTTAAGAATTCCCATTCCGCATAAACATCACCTAACACACGTGTAGTCGCATTATTGTATATTTCTTCTTTTGCGGTAGCTACCGGATTCGGGATTAATAACCCGGGGTCGTTAGTTGGCGTATACTCACCCGTCTCTTCATTCGCATAGACAGACTGGATGGGATTCATTTTCAAAGCGCCGTTCACGACTCCGTCACGTCCACCGACATCTGTTGCCGATGTTCTACTGATCGTGTGGGTACCAGACATATGAGTGCCGACTTTCAGTGTATTGAATATTTGTCTATCAAGATTCAATCGTAATGAGTAACGTTTGAAATCCGAGTTAATAATTACACCCTTTTGATCAAAATACCCCCCTGAGATCGCATATGTTGTTTTGTTATCACCTCCGGAAAACGTCAATTGATAACTTTGAATCATGGCTGGACGGAAAATTTCATCTTGCCAATTTGTTCCATTACCCAATTTAGCGATTTCGCCTAATTGTGTAGTGTTATAGGGCGCATCCAATCCATCGTTCGTATAGGCCTCATTAACCAATGCCGCATATTCTTGCGCATTCATGACATCAATAGTCTTCGCTACATTTTGTACACCAAAACTAGATTCAAAAGTTATTATATCACGTCCCTTCTTACCACTCTTCGTCGTAATAAGTACAACACCATTAGCGGCACGTGCTCCATAAATGGCTGTTGCGGAAGCATCTTTTAGAATCTCGATAGATTCAATATCAGAAGGGTTTACGGTAGATAATCCACTGATTTGTGTATTACCACCCGTCGAGCCGAAACCTGTCCCACTATATACGGGAAAACCATCGATTACATAAAGCGGCTCATTTCCTCCTTGTAAAGAGCTACTACCACGTACACGGATAGACGCTACCGCTCCGGGCATACCCGAAGTTTGCGTAACTTGTACACCGGAAGCCCGGCCTACTAATCCTTGGTCGATAGAAGTCATAGGAGTTTGTTGTATCTCTGTTGTTTTTACAGAGGAAACAGCTCCTGTCAGATTACTTTTTTTCACAGAACCGTAGCCGATAACTACAACTTCATCAATTGTCTTCGAGTCTTCTATCATCATGATAGAAAGATTGTTTTGATTTTTAACCGCCACTTCTTTAGGAGTATAGCCGATATAGGATACAAGTAAAGTAGCTTGATCGGGTACCTCTAATGTGAAATTGCCATCCATGTCAGTAATTGTACCAGTTGTAGAGCCTTTTACTACTACGTTCGCTCCAATAATAGGTTCATTCTTCTCATCTGTCACTTTTCCTGTTATTTTTTTATTATCCGTAATCATTGGATGAGAAGCTTTCTCGTTTGTTTTGTAAATAACAATATGCTTTTCGTTAATGGTATAAGCCAGTCCTTGAGTGGCTAGTAGCCTATCTAATACATTTGCGATATTCTGATTATTGATATTTACAGAAACCTTACGGCCTAGATTAATCTCATCGTTTCTATACCAAAACGAATACTCACTCTGTTGCTTGATCGCCTCAAGAGCTTGTTCTAACGTGGCATCTTCCAAATGAAGAGAAATCTCGTTGACCTGCGAATAACTTACGGTAGCCGATGCGCAGAAAATAGTCAACATACATAGTACTAGGGATAATCTCATAATATTAACGATTTTATGGAAGTGAGAAATCGGCGAATAACGCCTAATATTTAATTTAAAATACATATCTTTGTATTGATTTTAGGTTTGTAATTGTGTCGCTATAATTCGAACTAAGATCATTCTCTCGAAACGGAAGATGTTGGTAGCATTTTCCGTTTTTTGTTATTTTCATGTCGTGTCTTTCATACTTGTATCATTTTATAAGATTAATACTCAATTGTTTTATTTCTCATAGATGCATATACTGTCACCTCGCATGGTGTAGTCCGTTCGTTTATCTGCGGTAATAATCCGAAGTATTTGCTCTAAGTTTTCACCCCGCACGAAATCACCTGAAAAAACGGTTCTTTGAAGTTTTGCCGGTTCAACCGATATATGTACATTGAACCGACGTTCTAGTTGCTTGGCTATCTCTAGGAAGGTTACGCTTTTAAAGTAGAACTTACCTTCTTTCCATGATGTATAGTAGTCTAAATTTACTTCATATTTCGAAAAAGATTGTTTCATCTTATTGAAAAGAGCTTGTTGGCCCGGAGAAATGTACATCATGTCGTGATGTCCTCCTAGTCCGACACCTACTTTTCCTTCAGTAAGAGTGACCTCTATATGGTCATCTTCTTTATAGGCTTTCACGTTAAACTTAGTTCCAAGTACCTTCACCTTCACGTTTTCCGCACTTACGATAAATGGGTGGTCCTTATCATGTGATACTTCGAAGAAAGCTTCCCCGTTCACTTTCACTTCTCTTTGGCTTGAGACAAAAGCTGCCGGATAGCTAAGGGTAGTACCTGCGTTCAGAATCACTCGTGTTCCATCCGATAAAACAATCGATGACCTCATGCCCATCGGGTTTGCCATCTCGACCATTTGGCTGTTTTGGTTCTTATAGCCTTCATGATATGAGATATAATTAGAGACTCCCAGTAAAAGAGCGATAGAGGCGGCGATAGCGGATGCTTTCAACCAAAATCTTTTACGTAGATTACGATGGATACGACGGTTCACCTCAAGGAAAATATCCTCTTTCATCTCATCACCCATTTGCTTTATGACCTCTTTTCTTGTTTCCATATTTTGTCTTTCTTATGATGAGGAGTAAGGGTATGCTAAATTCGTTTAAAGGGATTGGCTATTTTTTTCGAAAAAAATAATGAGGAAGTTATAAATGGAGGCTTTTTCCCATGAGATCATTATCTTTGTACGAAACATATCGGTGAAATTATGGACGAGAAAGTGCTCGAGAAATTGAAAATCTTGGCCGAGTCGGCAAAATATGACGTATCCTGCGCTTCCAGCGGAACCTCCCGTTCGCATAAGAGCGGGGCTATAGGAAGTGCCGCGGGATGGGGTATTTGCCATAGTTTCGCTGAGGACGGACGGTGTATCTCGCTTTTAAAGATCATGCTGACGAATTATTGTATGTATGATTGCGCCTACTGCATCAACCGGCGAAGTAATGATTTACCGAGAGCTACGCTTTCCGTTACCGAGTTGGTGAATCTTACGATCGAGTTTTACCGGCGTAATTACATTGAAGGATTGTTTTTAAGCTCCGGCGTGGTCCGAAACCCGGATTACACGATGGAACGGTTGGTGAGAGCCATCAAGGATTTGCGCCTCGTGCATCACTTCAATGGGTACATACATATGAAGAGTATCCCCGGAGCCAGCCAAGAATTGGTAAATGAGGCTGGGCTTTACGCCGATCGTTTAAGCGTGAATATAGAGATCCCGAATGAGGCGAGCTTGCGGACTCTAGCTCCGGAAAAGGATTTTAAAAGCGTATTTGCCCCTATGCGTTATATCCAACAAGGTGTATTACAAAGTGCCGAGGAACGCAAGCGTTTCCGGTATGCCCCGCAATTCGCTCCCGCCGGGCAAAGCACGCAGATGATCGTTGGCGCTACGGCGGATACCGACAAGGATATACTTCGTCTATCATCCGCCTTATATCAGAGACCTACGATGAAGCGTGTTTACTATTCGGGATTCATTCCGGTAAATGCGTATGATAACCGTCTTCCGGCACTTACCACGCCTCCGCTGGTCCGTGAGAATCGTTTATATCAAGCGGATTGGTTATTGCGTTTTTATCAATTCAAGGTAGATGAGATTGTCAATGACGCATATCCGGATCTGGATCTAGACGTGGACCCGAAGTTGGCTTGGGCCCTGCGGCATCCGGAGGTCTTCCCGGTAGATATCAATAAAGCGGATTACGAGATGCTTCTTCGGGTTCCGGGTATTGGCGTGAAATCGGCAAAGATCATAATCGTTTCCCGGCGTTACGCTAATCTCGGTTCAGAGCAGTTGAAGAAAATAGGAGTGGTCATGAAAAAGGCTAGCTATTTTATTACTTGCCGGGAACTCCCGACGCAGACCGTGAATGAGGTCAGCCCTGAAACCGTCCGGCAACTATTGACGAGAAAGAGCGGAAAGAAAGTAGACGATCGGCAGCTTATACTGCCTTTTATAGATTAACGCCTGTTTTATAAGAAGGATTGATAATGATTATATTTGTTTACGACAAGACTTTTGAGGGATTGCTTACCGCTGTATTCGATGCCTATTCCCGTCGAACTTTTCCGGATTTGTTAGTAACCGAGGGTGAGCCATTTCCATTGTTCTATGATGAGGCGATCCGGATTTATACGGACGACCGGAAAGCAGAACGGGTATGGAAAGGGCTTGAGAAGAAAATCTCCAAGTCTTCTCTTTCCGGGTTGACGGTAACTTGGTTGTCGGAATTACCGGAAGTAGACCTGTTGTTATTCAGACATATCCGCAAAGCGATCGACGCTCCAGCCACGATTGAGTTCAATCTTGGTGACCCGGACATATTGGAAACGGCCAAGATCTGGAAGAAAGTAAACAACGAACGCTTGCGAGTGATGCAATTCTTTCGTTTCCAAAAAGCGGCGGATGGAACTTACTTTGCTGCCATCGCACCTATATATAACGTATTACCTTTGGTATTACCTTATGCGCAAGACCGTTTCGCTGATCAGCAATGGCTCATTTACGACTTAAAAAGAGAGTATGGATATTATTATGATCTTAACGATACGATAGAAGTCCGTTTCGAAGAAAAAGATTCACATTTATTGACCGGATCGCTCAGTGAGGATATCATGGATAAGGATGAGAAACTTTTTCAAAGTATGTGGAAGGAGTATTTTAAGTCTATCGCTATCAAGGAGCGTTTAAACCCACGGCTTCATCGCCAACATATGCCGGCTCGTTTTTGGAAATATATGCCGGAGAAGAGATAATAGTATAATTGCTATTAATCAGCCAATTACAGTTTTTGTTAATTTCATTATCGAAAAACTAAAGTTTTTTCAGCAGGAAACTAGAGTTTCTCCATTGGAAAACTTTTGTTTCATCTAAGGAAAACTAAAATTTCGTGCTATAGAAAAAAATGTTTCTCTCATATAAAACCAGCCTGTTATTTAACGAAAAAGGGATGAACTTAATATCAAGTCCATCCCTTCTTATTACAATCAACACGTTTCTCTTATAGCTCACGAATCCAGATATTACGGAAGCTGATCGGCTCGCTAGGATCGCCATGGCTCTGCAGGATGATAGGGCCTGCGCCATGTTTCTTCACTTGCGGGAAACCGATCCACTCTGTCGTACCCAATATCGTCGTATGGTTCTGCAAAACCACGCCATTCTGGATAACCGTTACGGTTGGATGCGTGCGATAAGAACCATCTTCCTTGAAAGTGGGGGCGGTATAAATGATATCGTATACGTTCCATTCGCCCGGTTTACGCATGGCGTTGGCCAAAGGAATGGATTGTTTGTAGATACTACCAGTCTGGCCGTTCACGTAAGTCGGGTTATTGTAGCAGTCTAACACTTGAACCTCATACATCCCTTGCAGGAAAATACCGCTGTTACCTCTCGACTGGCTCTCACCGGTAATATTCGTCGGGACCTGCCACTCGATGTGCATCTGGAAATCGTTGAATTTCTGTTTGGTCTGGATATCACCCTTCTTCTTGTTTACGGTAAATACGCCATCTTTTACATCCCATTCGGCAGCACCGCCCTTTACGCTCTCCCAAGCGGAAAGATCCTTGCCGTCAAACAAAACGATAGCGTCGGAAGGAGCCGTGAAACCTCCACCTTTTAAGTCTGTACCCGGAGTGACTACCGGCGGAACAGGTTCGTAAAACTCGGACATCTCATGCGTGATACCCGCATAACCTGTAGGCATCTTGAACTCTTTTTTCTTGTCTTGAGCGACAACGGTAACGCAACCCGCTAAAGCGAAAGCCGCAACTGTAAGCAATCTTTTGTTCATGGTCTAAAATGATTTATTAGTTAGTTAACATTTCTTGCTGCAAATATACCGTTTTTTGCCGAGACTGATAACGATTTGTCAGAAATCTTATTGATTATGATCAAATAATCTTTTCTCGGCCAACTGCTCAAACTTGGTGTTCGGACGACCGTAATTGCAATACGGATAAATACTTATACCGCCTCTCGGTGTGAATATACCAGTAATTTCGATATATTTCGGATCCATTAATTTTATCAAGTCCTTCATGATAATATTCACGCAATCCTCATGAAACGCCCCATGGTTGCGGAAGCTGAATAAGTAAAGCTTCAAGCTCTTGCTCTCTACCATTTTCACGTCGGGGATATAATCGATATGAATCGTAGCGAAATCCGGTTGTCCGGTAATCGGGCAGAGACTGGTGAATTCCGGGCAATTAAACCGTACCCAATAATCATTTCCTTGATGCTTGTTCGTAAATGCCTCCAATACCTCCGGAGCGTAATCCTGTTTATATACGGTAGAGCCACCTAATAAGTGCAACTCTCCTTCTTGTTTTCTCTCGTCCATTTCTTTAATTTACTTTTGATTCTCTTCTTTCCTTTTCAGGTATTTCTCCAATCCGTCCTTGCGAAGTTTGCAAGCGGGGCAATGCCCACATCCCTCAGCCATAACACCGTTATAGCAAGTCAGCGTCTGCGTACGTACTAGATCAAAGACGCCCAGCTCGTCCGACAATTCCCAGACTTCGCTCTTATCCCGGTCCATAAGCGGGGTATGAATTACGAATTGCTCATCCATCGCCAGATTTAATGTTACGTTAAGAGAACGCACGAACGTATCCCGGCAATCCGGATAACCACTATAATCAGCCTCGGAGACACCCGTTACCAAATGATAAATCCCCTTACCACGGGCTAAGATAGCGGCGAAAGTAAGGAATACCATATTACGGCCGGGCACAAACGTATTCGGATAGCTATCCTCCGGCTTCTCTTGATCCATCTCTATGCTCGCATTCGTAAGCGAGCAATTGGGATCTAACTGGCTGATAAGCGATACGTCCAATAACTGAAAAGGCACGTCCGCATCCGCGGCGATCTTTCGAGCGACCTCTATTTCCAAGGAATGTTTCTGTCCGTATGTGAAGCATACGGCCTCTACACGTGAAAAATGCTTCTTCGCCCAGAAAAGGCAAGTCGTGGAATCTTGTCCACCCGAGAAGCATACCAAAGCGGCATCTTGTTGTTTCATATCTTTCTTGTTTTTAATACGTGGTTTAGCAAGCACACGGAAAAGACATCTTTTCAGCCACAAAGATACGCTTTTTTTTAATTCTTTCGAGCGGCGATAAGCAACATCATCGGACGGCGAAGTTCGTCTCGCATCCCGGGAACCGTATCCAGCATCGATTCGTCCGGTTGAGGCTCCACCAGATGGGTGATACAGAAACCCGCCTTGATCAATCCGTTCACGTAAGTCGTAAGTGTCTTATGATATTTGGTTACATCCTCTCCCAAAAAATGAGCATGCCGGATTCCCTCTTGAAAATAATGATCCACCGGCCAATGCGCAGGTTTCCCTTCCGAATCGTAAATCCAATCTTGATTGCCATAAGCAGTAAAAACGGGATGTTCCACAGAGAAGACAAAGACACCCTCTTGCGTTAAACATTTATATACCTCTGTACAAACCGTATCGAACGACTCGAGATAATGGAATGTCAAGGAGCTGATCACGATGTCAAAAGAATTTGGAGCAAAATCAAAATCCTCGATTGCTATTCTTTTATATTCGATCAACGGGGAGGAATTTATCTCCCGTGCCTTGTCTAACATCTTCCCGGAAAGGTCAATGCCTAAAGCGAAGGTCGCCCCTCGCTCTATGGCATATCGACAATGCCAGCCAAAACCACACCCTAAATCCAATACACGCTTTCCGTTAAAATCAGGCAACATCTTCTTTAGCTCATGCCATTCTCCTGCTCCTCTCAGCCCTTGTACAGAGCGAGACATCTGACTGTATTGACCGAAAAAGCGTTCATCATCATACTTATTTTCTTTCATATTATATATTGTAGGGATATCTTGGCCGAAGATACTTATTTTTCGTAGATACCGACATGATTTCCTTCGCTATCTTCTAAAACGGCGAAGTATCCTTTATTTTCCGCTTCAATCTTTGTCTTGGGTATAATAATTTTACCCCCTTTATCCAATACTTTAGATAAAGTGTCCTCGATATCTTGGCTATTAAAATGGATTAAGATACCATCCGGCGAAGGTTGATAACTAGGAGCGTAGAACAAAGCCCCAACCACTTCTCCTTGCTCGATAAAACAAGCCATCTTCTCTGTCTCACACTCGAAAACCGATAGTTTTAACCCCAAAATAGTTTCATAGAAATTGATCGCTCGATAAAAGTCTACAGTTGGAATCTCGAAAAAAGCAATTAAATTGTTCATTTTGTTTTCTTTTTATAGTTACTGTTAATGTCCTCGCGAAGACATCACAAAAGTAGAGCGTATCGTATCTATAGGATAGAAGAAAAAGGACATCTTGATCATTCCGAGAAATAATCAGAATAAGGAGCGCATAAGGAAAGATACTCCGTGGGTGTATAGCCGGAAAACAGCTTAAACTCTTTTATCATATGTGACTGATCTGAAAACCCACATTCATAAGCTAATTGAGCGAATGAAATGGATGGATTCTGTTGTACCTTAAATAAAGCTCGTTGCATCCTAACGATACGAAGAAACTCTTTGGGCGTAGCTCCTACATAATCTAAGAAAATGCGGTTGAACTGTTTAGAGCTTAGGCATGCGGTTTCAGATAACTCAGAAATATTAGTTTTCGCTTGTTCATTTATTTGATGGAGGACTGCGGATATTCGCTTTAAGTTATATTCATAGCCTTCAAACCTATAAAGACGGTGAATCAAAAACTGCTCGATCAAGCGGATGCAAGTTTCATGGTCATCAGCCTCTATCACTTTTCTGGATAATATTGATAATTCCAAATCTGCTATAGCATCCACCGCTATAAGTTCTCCATAAAAGAACTTAAGGGGAAGTTGAAGGATGGCTCTTGCCGCGTACGGCTGAAAAACAACCGTGATCATTTCAATCTTTCCGGCTGACATCACATCTGAAAAGTTGAGGCATTGCCCACAGATGAACGCTTGAGGCTGCGATTCTTTTTTTCCTACTAATAAAAGCCTTTTACCTCTATGAAATACTAATTGTATGCAGCCCGTTGGTAAAGTCCGTTCAGATACAGAAACATCTGCGCCATCTTCCAGTATCCAATAATATCTCACATAAGGAGTTAATATATGAATAGGCTTTATTATTTTAAATGACTGCATCTTATAGAATTTAATTTATCGGGGCAAAGGTAAATAACCCCTAATCAATTCTATAGTAAAAAAGAGACATTTCATATAATACTGCGACATTAAGCTTCAATCAACTATTTTTGGGTATATTCAAAACTGTAGTATGCTTGATTTCATTAAGCACAAAAGAGCTTTGCATCTTCACGATGCCATGAACCTTGGTTAATTTCTCGAACACAAATTGATTATAGGCATCTAAATCCTTAAGAACCACTTTGACAAAGAAATCATAAATACCTCCCGTCGAGTAACATTCCATTATTTCATCGATATTCCGTATTTCTTCTTTGAAGCGTTCGATATGCTCATCATCGTGTACAGCTAAAGATACATTACAGAAAATGATCAAGGGTAATCCTATTTTTTTATTGTCAACCAATGCCACATATCCTTTTATATATCCTTCGTTTTCTAAACGTTTGATTCGTTCGTAAATAGGAGTCTTGGAGATATGAAGTTTCTCAGAAAGCTCTTTTGCATTGATCTTTGCGTCCTTTTGCAAAGAATGAAGAATTTCAATATCAGTCTCATCAAGTAGTGCCATAGTTTTTTTTCCTGTTTTATTTGATTTAATATCCCCGAATTAGAATTATAGAATACAAAACAGGACAAAAATAGGAAAATTATCGTATTTAAGCTTGACGTATAGGAAAACAATCTTCTTTAAATAACTTTGCAGCAAATAAAAATCTAATTCTAACACAATTATGTTTAAAAGTAAAGATCTTCTGTATCATAGTATCGCCATATTGACAGTCATTATATGGGGAACAACGTTTGTCTCCACAAAAATACTGATTAATACAGGATTATCACCGGTTGAGATATTGTTATATCGTTTCGTGCTTGCGTATTTTTGTATTTTGACTATAGCGCATCGACGGTTGTGGGCTAATTGCGTAAAAGATGAATTCTTATTGTTCTTGTCTGGATTATGTGGTGGCTCCCTATACTTCATAGCGGAGAATACGGCACTGGGCATCACATTGGCTTCCAACGTTTCATTATTGATCTGTACAGCACCGATCATTACAACGGTATTGTCTCACCTATTTTATAAAGAATCTCTTAGGAAAGGGCTGTTATATGGATCTTTAGTTGCCTTATTTGGAGTCGGATTAGTTGTTTTCAACGGCAGTGTTCTTTTAAAAGTAAATCCACTTGGTGATTTTCTCACTTTAGTTGCCGCTACGATGTGGGCTTTTTACTGTCTTATCCTAAAGCGTTTGAGTCGTTCTTATCCCACCTTGTTTATTACACGAAAAGTATTTTTTTATGGGATACTTTCTCTTTTCTTCTACTTTGCGATCTACCCTTTAAATATCAAACTAGAGTTATTGAAACTGCCAGTCGTATATTTAAATATATTATTTCTGGGTGTCATCGCCTCAATGCTTTGTTATATCATGTGGAATACGGCAGTCAGAGCCCTCGGAGCATCAAAAACAGCCAATTATATTTACATTGTCCCTCTGGTCACCTTGATAACTTCTGCGATTTTTCTATCAGAAACTATTACGATAGCTTCTGGTATTGGCGCTTTAGCCATTATTAGTGGAGTTTATATCGCAGAGAGGTAAAAATAAAGAAGGGTTACTCATATGAGTAACCCTTTGATTTTCAGTGGTGCCACCAGGAATCGAACCGGGGACACAAGGATTTTCAGTCCTTTGCTCTACCAACTGAGCTATGGCACCATCATGTCGTTTTGTATATCGTTGTTTCGATTACGGGTGCAAAGGTAGGTATTATTTTTAATCCAGCAAATGTTTTGAAAGAAAAATTCACAGGACAGTAAATTATCTATTTTTCCTGCAAAAAAATCCACTTTTCTCTTGCAGATTCAAAAACAATGTGTACCTTTGCACCCGTAATCGAGACAACGATACAACAAAACAAAAAACGGGATGTAGCACAGTTGGCTAGCGCGCCACGTTCGGGACGTGGAGGTCGGAAGTTCGAGTCTTCTCATCCCGACTCATCAAAAAGGCAAGAATCTTGAAAGAGATCTTGCCTTTCTTTTTTCAATCCTATTAATATCTAATGAATAACAAAAGGTATCAACATATATTGTTCGATCTGGACGGTACATTAACCGATCCTATGATTGGTATTACCAGTTCTGTAAAGTACGCCCTCTCCTATTTCAATATAGAAGTAGAAGATTTACGATCTTTATGCCCTTTCATCGGGCCACCATTAAAAACATCCTTTAAGGACTTCTATCAGTTTACAGATGAGCAAACAGATGTAGCCATTGCTAAATACCGGGAATATTTTTCAAAACAAGGTATTTTCGAGAATACCCTGTATCAAGGTATTGATGAATTACTCCGTTTGCTTACCGAAAACGAAATGAAAATCTACTTAGCCACCTCAAAGCCGCAACCCTTCGCTCAACAAATTCTAGAATATTTCCACTTAGAATCTTATTTTGCATTTGTTGGAGGAAGCACATTCGACGGAAGCCGTTCCGAAAAAGCGGATGTAATACAATATGTATTAGACAGCACCGATATAAAAACACGGTCTGACGTAGTCATGATCGGTGATCGTAAATATGATATAGAAGGGGCCAAAGCGAATAACATAGATTCAATAGGAGTCCTTTACGGCTACGGGGATGAAGAAGAATTAGCAAATGCCGGAGCAAACAAAATCGTTACTGATATAAAAGAACTATCATCTTTCCTTCTAACAGGGAATATCCCCATATAGAAAGCTTAAGCAGATCTATAAATCACATTAAAAATAAACATCAGCAATAAAGAGAATGAAATATTTGGAAAGCTCGGCTTCAACCGGGCTACCAATTTTTCTATAGCGATCTTCATCTGTACACGAACCGTACTCTCTTGAACCGATAATATTTCCGCGATCTCCTTCGTTTTCAATCCCTCCTCACGAGACATCAAAAACACAAGACGGCATTTCTCAGGAAGTTCGTCAATCGCTTTATCAAGCATCTCTCTCATCTCTTTTAACTCCAAATGCTCCTCCGGAGAACCCTCATCTTCCTCTTCCATTAATGGCAACAACTCATTTAAAGAAACCCTATTCAAGTCTTTATTCCTTGCTTGAAAACGAAAAGACTCGTTACGTACGGAAATATATAAATAGGTATCTATATTATCAATATCCTTTAATCGTTTCCGGGATTGCCAGACCGAGAAAAAAACATCTGTCACAACTTCACGGCATGCCTCCTTCTCGCCTAAACAATAATAAGCGAAGCGAAAAACCTGATCATAATATAAATTATAAAAACGTTCGAAAGCTCCCCTGTTATCTACCGACACAGATTCAAGCAACCCTTTGATATCTCGCACAAAAACTCCCACTCCTTTTTCTTTGATTTGGCAAACATACTAAATATAATCTAAATGCCTTTTTAAAAAGCAGACTATTTTTTCTCATATTTTACTTGCATATTCAAATTATTAAACTACTTTTGCACCCGCAATACGGAAGTAGCTCAGTCGGTAGAGCACTGGTCTCCAAAACCAGGTGTCGGGAGTTCGAGCCTCTCCTTCCGTGCGTGAGCGGCAACACTATGAATATGTGTTGCCGCTTTTTTATTATTCTCCTTCTCTTCCCATTGCGATAAAAAAGCGTAAATAAGACAACATTTTTCGTTAAAGAGACTATTTTTTCTTTCAATATATAAAGGAATATACTACTTTTATTGCCGATTTTAAATCTAATTGAGACTTAGTGTAAATCGTATACCATAGAAACAGATGACAACTAACAAATTTTCAAATCGATACTCGTCTGAGAGGAAAAAGTATTTTTTCAAAAGTAAGGCGTTTATCCTGTGCCTCGGATTATTTTTGGGAGCTGGGATTATGATCGCCCTTTATAAAACATCTGTATATTTCTCGACAGATGAATCTTGTATGATGTGCCACGTGCATCCTCACGTAGAAAACAGTTGGAAACTTTCCAAGCATGTAAATAATGGAAGTGGCGTTAAGACACATTGCGTAGCTTGTCACCTCCCACCCCAAACAAATACTTGGAAACATTATAGCGCAAAGGCTAAATTGGGTATGAAAGATGTTTGGTCATACTTGACTAAAGACAGCGCGGATTTCAATTGGGAAACTAAGTCCGAGTTGGAACACGCCGTTAAATATATCCCCAATGAATCTTGTAAAGAGTGCCATCAGAACTTATTCCCCGAAGGAATTACCGATGATGGTGTAACGGCACATTTATATTATGATGAGAATGAGAAAAAGCTAGATCTACAATGTATTAGTTGCCATTTGGATGCAGGACATTACAATCCGAACTACAATCACTCCAAGATGGTTGGTATACCGGGACAAAATACATCCGGGGCATCTTCGGATACCAGTTTGTTTTTTAAGGAACCAACTACAGTTACCTCTTTCACCGACTATGTAGAACAAATTCCCGGAACAATGGTCTCATTCAAGATGATTGCTATCCCCGGAGGTTCATTCAAAATGGGTAGCGAGGAAAAAGAGGCATTTCATAAAGCAGATGAGTCGCCTGTACACAACGTAACTGTCAGTCCGTTTTTCATGGCTGAGGTCGAGGTGACTTGGGATCAATACTGGGCTTTCTATGGGAATACGATGAGTGAGGGCCGTACCCCGCCAGAGACCGTGTACGCAAATAACAGTAATCCGAATGTCGATGCCATCTCCGGTCCGACACCTCCGTTCGGTTTCCCGGATCAAGGCTGGGGTGGCGGAGATCGCCCGGCTATTACAATGACTCATTATGCGGCCGAGACTTTCTGCCAATGGTTATCCAAGAAAACAGGAAAGACTTATCGTTTACCGACCGAGGCGGAATGGGAATATGCGGCACGTGGCGGCACGGAAACGCCTTATTTCTTTACGGGCAATCCAAAAGATTTCTCCGATCAAGGCTTCTGGCGTAAATTTTTCGACGCAAAGACTGATAGTATAGGTTCTTATGTGATTTATAGCAAGAACAGCAAAAATAAGACGCAAGAACCGGATTTGGTAAAAGCCAACCCTTTTGGGTTAAAGAATATGTTGGGTAATGTAATGGAATATTGTGCCGACAAGTATGATCCTGAAGCTTACGCTAAAAGCGGAAGTAGCGCCACAGATCCATTAGTTACTGAAGGTACAGAATGGGTAGTGAGAGGCGGTAATTACACCTCCGATGCGGCAGATCTTCGCTGCGCTTCCCGTGATTATACCAAACATGAAGCTTGGTTAAAAACCGATCCGCAACAACCGAAGAGTATCTGGTGGTACTCCGATATCAGAGGAATCGGTTTCCGTGTTGTATGTGAACCTAATAAATAGTGTCTAAAAAAAATAATATCATGAAAAAAGAGAACAGCATTAGCAGAAGATCATTTCTGAAAAGTTCAGCCCTAGCGGGTGCGCTTGGAGCAATTGGAACAGGTAGTACAGTTGGTGTATTAACTTCTTGTGGTGGAGGTGAAAGTGCGAACGCAATAAAGCCTTTGAAAGAACCCGGTACTTATTACGTGCCCGAATTACCAGATCTGGCGACTGATGGAAAAGAACTAAAAGCTGGTGTAATCGGTTGTGGCGGACGTGGTTCCGGAGCCGCTTTTAACTTCTTGAACGCTGCAAACGGCGTTACGATCGTGGCTTTAGGAGATACGTTCCAAGAACGTGTCGATGATTTGGCAAAGAAATTAAAAGATGAGAAAGGAATTGATGTACCGGCTGATAAACGTTTCGTCGGCTTGGATGCGTACAAACAAGTGATTGATAGCGGCGTAGATGTAGTGATCGTCGCCACTCCTCCCGTATTCCGTCCAGTTCATTTCCAATACGCCACAGAAAAGGGCAAACATTCCTTCTTAGAGAAACCTATATGTGTTGATCCGGTTGGTTACCGTACCATTATGGCTACCGCAAAACAAGCTGCGGCAAAGAACTTATGTGTCGTAACCGGTACTCAACGCCATCACCAACGCAGTTATGTCGAGTCTTACAAGAAGATCATGGAAGGATTGATCGGTGAGATCACGGGCGGTACGGTTTACTGGAATCAGAATATGCTTTGGTATCGGGATCGTCAACCGGGATGGAACGATTGCGAATATATGATCAAGGACTGGGTAAACTGGAAATGGCTTTCCGGCGACCATATCGTAGAGCAACACGTACATAATATAGATGTATTCACTTGGTTCAGCGGCTTAAAACCAGTCAAGGCTGTAGGTTTCGGTTCTCGCCACCGTCGTATCACTGGCGACCAATATGATAACTTCAGCGTTGATTTCACAATGGAAAATGGTATCCATATGCATAGTATGTGCCGCCAGATAGATGGTTGTGCAAATAATGTAAGCGAATTCATCCAAGGAACCAAGGGATCATGGAGCAGTGACACGATGGAGATCAAGGATTTGGTAGGAAACGTTATCTGGAAATATGATAGCGAGGCCGAAAAAGCGAACTTCAAGCAAACTGACCCGTATACATTAGAGCATGTAAACTGGATCAACTGCATCCGTGGTGGTAAACAAATCGAGCAAGCTTCTGAGACTGCTATCTCCAATATGGCCGCAATCATGGGTCGTGAGTCCGCTTACACGGGTGCCGAGACCACTTGGGATGCCATGACTGCCTCTGCATTGGATTACACTCCGAAAGATTTGAACTTAGGAAAGATGGATATGAGCGGCTTCGTCGTTCCTGTTCCGGGTAAACCAATCGACAAGAAATAATCCAGACTGTTTATGACATTAAATAGAAGAAACTTTTTAAGAACCTCCTTATCCGGCGCTGCTTTAGCGGTAGGAAGTACGGCCTTGGCCTCCTGCTCTTCCAAGCCGGCAAACACTGCCAAAGGAGAAAAAGGGAGCGACAAGCCCGGCAAGGACCTTGAATTAAAGCTTTCTTTCCAAGAGGGAATCGCCCCGGGTGAAAGTTTGAACGAGAAACTTGATTTTATGGAGAAGTTGGGCGTTGTAGGTTTTGAGCCGGGTGGCGGAGGATTAGCCAGCCGGGTAAACGAGATCAAGCAAGCCTTAAACGGACGTAATATCAAAGTGAGTGCCATTTGCGCCGGCTTCAAAGGCTTTATTCTTTCTACCGATCCAGCCATCCGCAAGGAATGCATGGACACGATGAAAGAGATCATCGCCGCAGCCGGTGAATTAGGTTCTACGGGCGTGATTATCGTCCCTGCCTTTAATGGCCAAGTCCCCGCCTTGCCTCATACGATGGAGACACGGGATTTCCTTTGCGAGCAATTCAACGAGATGGGAACTTTCGCCGCCCAGCATGGGACTAGCGTCATCTTTGAACCTTTGAACCGAAAAGAGTGTTTTTATCTACGTCAAGTAGCCGACGCCGCCTCTTTATGCCGGGATATCAATAATCCGGGTGTACGTTGCATGGGCGACTTCTGGCATATGACATGGGAAGAGACCTCTGATATGGGAGCCTTTATCTCTGGTGGAGAGTATCTCCAACACGTACACGTGGCCAGCCGCAAACGTCGCAGCATGCCGGGTGAGGATGGAGATGCCGATAACTATATCAATGGCTTCAAGGGATTGAAAATGATTGGTTATAACAACTACGTAAGTTTCGAGTGCGGATGTCAGGGAGACCGTAACGTGGTAGTCCCCGCCGCCGTCAAGTTATTACGTGAACAATGGGAACAAGCTTGATAAGATGCCTTTAGTATACCCAAATATGCAATTGAGTGAGGTGGTGGAAGAACACCCCTCACTCATTCCCGTAATCAACCGGTTTGGGATTCGTCTCGGGCTTGGCGACAAATCGGTGAAGACGCTCTGTGAAGAACATTCGTTGGATACGGACTTTTTATTGACAGTGATCAATACCTTCCTCAACGAGGAGTATTTTCCGGAGAAGAAGTTACAAACTTTCCATACATCGCAGATCATTGATTACCTGACAAAGACGAACCAATACTATTTACGTTATCAGCTCCCCAATATAGAACGCCATCTAGGTTCCTTTATCTCGATGAGTACGCCCGGTAATCCTACTCTTGGATTGATAGGACGCTTCTTCTCCTCGTTCAAGGAAGAACTCATCGCCCGCATTGAGAAAGATGATAAGATATGGTTTCCCTACTGCATGTCGTTAAGTAAAAAGCTGGGAAAAGAACCGGCGGGAACGATCGATGGATTGCAAATCACCTCCGAGCAACGTACGGAAGATACCATCGAGGCCCTTTTAGCCGATTTAAAAAGTATCATGGTCAAGCATCTTTCGGGAGATTACGACGAGAATTTATGTTATGCCGTCCTCTTCTCCATCTGTAGTCTGGAGAAAGATATCAAACAACACAACCGGATCCGGTATCGAATCCTTACCCCCATGGTCTCGGCCATGGAAAAATTATGTATCTAACGATCTGAAATGCATCGAAACAAACAAATAGCGATCATACTGTCTGATACCCTAAGAAGTATTGGGCTGCAAAGCTTGCTGACCGACTACTTCCCCCCGGTAGAGGTTTGCTATTTTCCAAATTTCGAGATGCTTTCCTCCACAGGAAGCGACACCTACGATTACTATTTCACCGATTCAGATACCCTTGTGCTCAACGCAGATTTCTTCCTCCCGAGAAGAAACAAGACCGCCATCCTCATCGACAGCACCGAAGAACACGGGGCGCTCTCGTCTACGAACCGTATCACGTTACGTTCCTCCCAAGAGACCATTATCGAGCAATTGCAACAATTATTTACGAGCGACAGCTCCGGCAACACCACAACCGAAAACAACAAGGACCTATCCAGCCGTGAGGTAGACGTACTTCAACTGATCGTAAAAGGCATCACGAATAAAGAGATCGCCGATAAGCTGAACATCAGCTTGAACACCGTCCTTACCCATCGTAAGAACATCACCGCCAAGCTGGGCATCAAGACCGTATCCGGCCTCACCTTCTACGCCATCATGAACGGGATCATCTCCGGCGACGATATCGAACTATAGCGAAACCAACAAACCAGCTTTCAAAATCACTACATCTAGTGATTGACCATCCTGTTTCTTTACCGTTTCTTCGCGATTGAAAAAATATACTAACAAAAGAAATTCGATGAAGAGACACTACTTAGGTATCATCGCCCTAGGTGCGTTGGGGCTGCAAAATGTATACGCCGAGGACATCAAGGCTAACGAGAACGACACGATAAAAACCTATAACATGGGTGAGGTAATCGTGACCTCATCCACGAAGGAGACGAATAACCTCCGTACGTTACCCGGTTCCGTATCGATCCTTTCCCCACAAATGATCTCTGGCAGGCAGATCGACGCATTAAAGGATATAAGTTCTTTCGTCCCGAACCTATACATGCCGGATTATGGGGCAAAACTAACCTCGGCCATCTATATCCGCGGTATCGGAGCCAGAAGTAGCGGACAATCCGTGGGCTTATATGTAGACAACGTGCCTTATCTGGATAAAAGCACCTTCGATTTCGAGCTGACCGATATCCAACGCATCGAGGTATTACGAGGGCCGCAAGGAACCTTGTATGGTCGTAACGCCATGGGGGGCATCGTAAATATCTATACCATCTCCCCGTTCGATTACCAAGGAAAGAAACTCTCCCTATCGGCCGGAAGCTACGGGCAATATAAAGTCAAAGCCTCCCATTATGCTAAGTTGAGCGAGACCATCGGATTTACCGCCGCCGCTTACTATGACCATAGCGACGGTTTCTACACCAATGCCTACGATGGGAAAAAGATCGATAAGGAAGACAATGTAGGCGGCCGATTCAAGTTAGAAGGTCGCTTCAATCCGAACTTCCGTGCCTCCTACTCCCTTTCCGTAGATTATACGGATCAAGGAGCGTTTCCATATGGTATGTTCATCGGAACCGGAAATACCGATCACAAGTATGTAAATCCTATCAATATCAACGATCCCAGCTCTTATAAACGGACTGTTATCGCCAATAACCTGTCCCTCGAATACCGAAATGAGCACGTGATACTGAGCAGCACCACCGGTCATCAATATTTCAAGGATGACATGAAGATGGATCAAGACTTCTCCCCTCTCTCGATCTTCACCCTCAACCAAAAGCAAAAACAAAACGCTTTCAGCGAGGAATTGGCGATCAAGAGCAACACGAGAAATAATTACCAATGGTCCTTCGGACTCTACGGTTTCTACGATGATCTACATACGGACGGCCCGGTCGATTTCAAGGAAGACGGAATTAAGACCGTCCTTCAGCCCGTATTCGATCAATTGAAGAAAGATCACCCTAAGATGCCCTATCTAAAAATACTGGACGATCATCTTTATATTCCGGGTTCTTTCGACACCCCTTCTTACGGCCTTGCATTGTATCACCAATCCACTTATAACAACCTGTTCACGGAAGGCCTGTCAATTACTGCCGGTATCCGCTTGGATTACGAGAAGCAAAAGATGGATTACAATTCCGAGGCTAAGATGAGAATGGGTTTCGGCTTCGTAGAAAACGGACCGGTTATCGACATCGAGAAACTTTTCCCGATCCCAACCACCGTGATGGACGCCAGTGTCTCCCAAGACTTCTGGCAAGTACTTCCGAAAGTATCTTTAAAGTACGAATGCTCGTCAAACACGTTCACCTATGTGTCGGTAGCGAAAGGTTATAAGACCGGGGGCTACAACGTACAAATGTCGGCGGACGTGATGCAAAGCCAGATGCAATACGATATGATGAGCGCTTTCAAGGACATGATGCCGATCGAGGTCAAAGAACCTACCCCCATCGAGGAAGTAGCCTCCTACAAACCGGAGAAAAGCTGGAACTACGAGATCGGTATCCGTAGCGAGTTGCTATTCCAACGCCTAAGCGCAGAATTAACAGGTTTCTATATGGACATTCAAGACGTACAGTTGACCAAATTCGTGAACAGCGGCAACGGCCGTATCCTCACCAACGCCGGGAAAGCCAAAAGCTACGGTATAGAGGCCTCCTTGCGTGCCCGCATCATCGATGGGCTAACCGCCGACGTTAATTACGGTTTCACCCATGCTACGTTCCGGGATTACAACAATGGGAAAGAGGATTTCAAGAACAACTTCATCCCATATACCCCACGTCATACCTTCAACGTAGGACTGCAATACACCCGCCTGTTCCGTAACGCATGGATAGACCAATTCTCCGCCTCCGCCCAATTCAGCGGTGTCGGAAAGATCTTCTGGACCGAGCGAAACGACATCTACCAGAAATTCTACGGAACGGTGAACGCAAAGGTAGGCGTACGCAAAGGTATCGTCAACGTAAACCTATGGAGCCGTAATATAACGAACACCCATTACTCTGCATTTTATTTCGAGTCATTCGGAAATCCGTTTATCCAACTAGGTAAGCCCTTCCAAATCGGCGCGGAGGTGGCGATCGCCTTTTAAGCGCAAGCGTTCGATAGAAATGAAAAACGGGAGAGCCGGTTCTTACACCAGCTCTCCCGATAACATTTCACATAAAAACAAAATCGATCTTTTTTATCTAGCTATTTTAAAGATCGTAAGAAATATCAGCTTAAAGTACTCAAACAATGTAGGATGGTTAATATATCTCATATTGAGTTCTATTTTCGCCGGCATAATATCCTCAACATAAGTTTTGTCGGGATCTGAGGACTGTCCAAGTAACCTATTTTCATCCATATACACTATAGATGCGTAATCTGTAATACCCGGCCGGACAGCCAACACACGCCGTTGTTCAGTCGTATACATATCGACATACTTACGCACCTCGGGCCGAGGACCTACCAAACTCATATCCCCTTTGAGTACATTGATCAATTGAGGAAACTCATCCAATTTATACTTACGGATATAATAACCAGACCGTGTGATCCGTGGATCACGCCCTCCTACGGTAATAAGTCCCTTCTTATCAGAACCTACACGCATACTTCGAAATTTAAGCAACTGAAAATCTCGGTTGTTACGTCCTACACGAATTTGCCTATAAAAAACAGGTCCGGTAGAATCACACTTAATCCAAATTGCCAGAATAACAAACAAAGGACTTAGCAAGATAAGACCTATCCCGCTGGCTACAACATCAAAAAAACGTTTCAAATCGATTGATTATTTTATTGGGTAATAATATCAACAAAATTAGAGATCACATACTCTACGTCCTCATTCGTAAGACTGGTATGCAAAGGAAGAGTAATCTCGTTATGGTATTGGTTGTAAGCATTCGGATAATCTACGATATCAAAACCTAAATTTTTATAGGCTGTCATCATCGGTAAAGGCTTATAATGTACGTTACAAGCGATTCCACGTTCAGCCATCCGCTCTATCACAGCATTTCGATATTCCACATCCTCACCAAGCAAACGTACAAGATACAAATGCCCACTCGAAGAATGGTCATCACCAAAATGATCCAAGACCTGCACATCGCACCCCTTCAGTCCTTCATTATACCTCTCAATAATCTGACGACGACGATACAGCATTTCCGGATAACGCTTCAACTGTGCGAGACCAATACCCGCCATCACATCCGTCATATTACACTTATAATACGGAGCGACAATATCATACTCCCATGCCCCCAACCTCGTTTTAGCAAGCGCGTCCTTGTTCTGCCCATGAAGGGAAAGCAATTGAAACTGTTTATAAAGAGACTCGTTGTCAACCCCATCATGATTTCTCCAAGTCAACGCACCTCCCTCTGCTGTCGTAAGGTTTTTCACGGCATGGAAAGAAAAGGAAGTAAAATCAGCGATCTCACCACACATCTTTCCATGCCATTTGGCACCAAAAGCATGAGCGGCATCCGCAAGTACGATAACCCGACCGTACGCCTTCTGGATATCGTTCGCTGGCGAAAACAAATGTTTCTTGCTCTCTACAGCAGCGAATATCTTATCATAATCACAAACCACACCGGCAAGATCAACAGGCAGAACCACCTTTGTCCTCTCCGTGATCGCATCTGCCAACTTATCATAATTCATCTCAAACGAATCAGGAGCGGTATCTACCATGACAACCTTTGCCCCCACATGGCAAGTTACGCTTGCGGTAGCAGTATACGTATAAGCGGAAGTAATCACCTCGTCTCCTGGCCCAACACCCAAAACACGCAATATCAACTCCATACAAGCCGTAGCCGAATTCAAGCATACAGCTTGCTCCATCTGACAGCACATGGCAATTAATCTCTCAAATTCTTTTGTCTTAGGCCCCGTGGTGATCCAACCAGAACGAAGAGCCTCGGCAACCTCATTGATCTCTGCCTCTGACATATCGGGAGGCGAGAAAGATATCTTTTTCATAAAACAAACTATTAATAAGTACAATCTCAATAAGATCTAACCAAATAATAGATACCCATCAACTTTCACTGATATTATTGATTTGTAAGTATCCTTGTACTATTAGGAGAATATATTGTAAGATTTCTAATCGAAATTATGAATTTCTGTATCAATATACCTTTAAGCAAGCCTTTCGCTTAATATTGAGAGTAGAATCTTTCTAAACACCTCTACATCCATAAATATATCTTTTGGATGGTTATTACTATATATTGGGATGCAAATTCTATTAAATTATAATGATCCTTTCATTACATTTATCATTCGATCATACATATCACTTAAATTTCTTTTAGGAAACCACCCTAAATTTCTTAATTTTTGAGTATCCAAGTCTAAATATAATGTACTTGCATATCCCAATCTAGATATATCTTGTTCTTCTACTACAACCTGAATACCATATTTCTCAGCAACAAGATCTGCCATTTCATAAATAGAACAAAATGTATCTTCATTAGCCGCAGTATAAATTTGTCCGATTACACCTTTTAATAAAACTGTAAGAATTGCAGCCACAGCATCTGCTGTATATAAATAGTTTCTTTTCGTTTCTCCTTTAGTTTTCAATATAATATTTTCCCCAGTAATAGCACAACGAGCAAATTCTGCAAAAACTCTTCTATCATTGAAACTGACACCCGGCCCAAAGGTCTGAGATAAACGAACTATTTTAGTAGGGACTCCGTATTCCATTGCATAAGAACAACATAAGTTCTCACAAAGTTGCTTACTTAATGGATAGCTATTCCTAATATTTGTCGAATCAAAAGATCCAGCATCTTTCTCCGTCACTTTGTATCCTCTTTTAGGAGTACCAAAAACTTCCATTGTTGACAAATAGACAAAACCTTCTACCTTTTTTTCTCTTGCGAATTCCAAAAGATTACATGTTCCTTCAAATGAAACCCTTATTACTTCAACCGGATTACTCACAAAGTATCGACTAGATGTTGGATTGGCACCATGGATAATATAATCAATTTTACTAGCATTAATTATTATATTTGTTATATCACCAAGTACAAATTCCAATTCATCATAAGACTTAATAAATGTCTCATATATCTTTTTTGCCTTATCTTGATTCCTAATTAGTGCTATAACTCGTAATTTAAGATTCATCTTTCTACTCACATATAATAAAGTCTTGATTAAAGTTGAACCTATCAGCCCTGTAGCACCAGTAACAACAATTGTTTTTTCTTTTAGTTTTTTCCAATCTATATAATCAGCTAATAATATAGATTCCATATCATCTTCATATATCGACATACGTTGTATACCTTCACAAATTTTCATATACCCAATATTTGTAGATTCTCTCTTGCATCAATGATCGCTCTAAAAATATAAAAGTCCCCGGGAGTCGTAATTTTAATATTCTCTGGCGTTCCCTCAACAGTATACAATTTATAACCATAATTTTGCATTAAACAAGCAGAATCTACAAATTCTTTGCCACCGTCAACTTGAGCTCTATAGTGAGCATCCAAAATATCTTTTAAATAAAAACATTGCGGCGCCTTAGCCAATTGACATTGAGAACGATCTATAATTTGTCCTACTTTACCTTCTTCTCCTTTCAATGCTATAGTTTCTATAGCTGGAGAAACAGTTACAGCAGAACCATGTTTTCTTACACATTCTAAATCTTTTGTAATTGTTTCTTCATCAATAAGTGGCCTTACTCCATCATGAATCAAAACAATAGAATCTCCAGAAAACTGCTCAGCGGCCTTACTCAATCCTTTATAAATAGATTGTTGTCCAGTATTACCCCCAGGAATAATCGCACAAATTTTTGACAAATGATATTTTTCTGCCAAATCAAAACAGTAATCTAGCCAATCCTGAATACTAACTAAAATAATATGATCTATCTCATTATGTTGTTGAAATTGTTCCAATGTGTAAACTAAAATAGGTTTTCCATGTAATTCTAAAAATTGTTTTGGTCTTGTTTTCGTATTCATTCGTTGACCAGTCCCACCTGCAAAAACAATAGCAATATTCATTAAATCATTTTATTTTAACATTAAACATATTTATCACTTATTACAATAATAAATCCCTTTAAACTTTTTATATGACTCAGTCGTACTTAAATAAACAACTTCATGCTTCGTCACTCTATGTTCAATAGGAGGTAGCTTCATATAGTCTCCCCAAATTCTAGTCAAATAACGTTTATATCCCACCATTACAGGCAATTGATATCCCTCAAAATCTTTTCTTATCACATTTTCAAAATCCTTTTTTGGATGTCTCAATAGCATTCCATGAATAGCACCTATTAATTCTGTAACCTCAGCACAATCATTCCAAGAATATTTAGACATCTGTTTTTCCGCATGTTTCCACAATCTATAGCGTATATTTTGAGATGGTATAATTTTATATAGAATACTAGTAATCATCCTTATAATTAAGCCCTTATTATTAGGCAATCGCTGAACATTAAATAAGCTAAACATAAAAGCATTGAATAATTGTCTTAGTCGTTTAATAAAAGGTTTAGGACAACCATCAATGGGCATAATCTCTAAAGCTAAACCATGACAAATATCTTCTTGTACACTATGCTTATTTATATAAGTCGTCCCGACATCCCGAATAGAAGCACCTCCATCATGATAATTATGATCTTTATCAGTACGGCAATATACATATCGATTAGTATCTGAAAACTTATTCCAAATTTCTCCTAATTTTTCATAATCTTCACGCGGCATAAATAAATCAATATCATCATCCCAAGGTATAAATCCATGATGACGTTCTATACCTATAAGACATCCACCACAAAGTGAATATCTTAAATGATGTTTCGTACAAAAATCATCGAAATACAAAAGTATTTCTAACATTTTATTTTGTAATTCTTTAATATCTACTTGTTCAATTTTCATACTTAATTTTTTAGTATATGTAACTACTACCAAACATCCCTAGGTTCATAATTGTATGACAATAAGAACTTATCATCCAGTCCTTTATGAACTTTACACAGAAGCACCGACACAGCGTCATTTTTTATCAATTGTAATAATCTCAGATCATCACAAAAATCATATGTCACTAGATAAACAAATCTAAATTGACTCGCAAAGATTTCTTCAAAACCGCTTCAATACTTTGATAAAATCGATACCACAAGACCTTTGACAGTGACACATGGAATGGCATAATTTTCATTCGTTTATAATCTTTCACTATTTTTCTCCAACACAAAATCGGATTATGGAATATTTCATTAAGGTCATCTTTATAACTATGGCCAAAATTTGCGCCTACTACATTGGTCCCGTGTTGACGATATAAAATTGTACTCTCATCTATATAGTCATATACCCCCTTCTTAATGAGAATATATTCAACCCAATTATCATGAGCTCCCATAGTACCCTCAAATTGTCGGTAAGGAAGGACTAATTTCTTAGCTGCATGATTGAACATCTGTGTACAGCCATACGAGGCATGTCTATTTGTCCATTGTTTGTAAAAATTATGTACAAAATCAGGATTACGATTATCCCCTTTCCAAAGTGATGGCATTAAAACTGTCAAATTAGAGTTGACAACTGTTAAATCCGTAAAGACTCCAATAGCTGTATTTTCACTATATTTTTGTTCCAAACTTCTAAGATATAAATAGGTCCGCTCTATTTTATCTTCCATCCACACATCATCTTGATCGCAAAACATATAATAATCTGAATCTATCGATGATAATAGCTGCATAAAAGAACAGCCTGCTCCTAAATTCCCAAAACCATCAGACTTATAAACAATTTGATCTGGATACACTCTTACATACCCTTCTATAATTGAAACCGTTCCATCTGTAGATTTATCATCACGAATATATAACTTCCAATCCTTATATGTCTGATTTAGTAAAGAATCAATCTGCTCCCTCAAATAACGTTCACCGTTATAAGTTGACATTAATATTGCTACCATACTCTACGTTATTTAAATCTCTCAAATCTTTCTAAAGATCTCACACAAAGTCTCTCATAATTCACTCGATCCAATGCGAAACGCACTTTGGAAGCAACAAGTTCCACATCTGTCACATCCACACAATAACCATTATAATCATCCTCGATCAGTTCCGTAGGACCACCCAAATTGGGCACAATGGAAGGAATGCCATAAGCCATCGCCTCCAAAATCGTCATGCCAAAGGTCTCTATCCAAAGAAATGGGACAGACATATTTAACATTAAATCAGCACTATATAGATATGGATGAATATCCGATTGCTCAGGTATAAACTCTACGTTTGTAGGTATCGGTTCTGATATAAATGCATCTATCGCCTCCTTACTTGCACTCAATATCAAGCGAAAATGATACTCAGGAACAAGCGAGGCTAATCTTAAAAAATTAAAGATTCCTTTTATTTTCGACAGAGAAGCGATCATCAAGACCATATTCCTTTTACGCTCCGACAAAGGACGGACACGTACTTTAGCCATAAAATTTGATCCTAATTTATTATATCGGACTATTTCCTCACATCTAGAATCTCGGGCATATTGGGACATCGTATATTCCGATACATAAATCCGCTTGGCTACCGTATGAGTGAAAACAGATTCCATGACTCGTACAGAGAGTGAATTAGAAACAAATTTCTCGTGTATATGGTATACAATCCGTTTCCCATAAAGCCTACCAACCAAAGCGGCATAAAAAGGGACAATTGTATTAATATAAAATGTTTCATAACACCAACCATAAATCAAAGTGAGAAAAAATCCCTGCAATCGAACAACTAGAGCTGACAGTATAGGAATCGGACGACCATGGCAAAGAGGTTGCCAAAAACCGATCATCCGAACATTTGGCAACTCCGAAAGAAATCCCCTCCCATGATTCTTGTTCACAACTATATGCACTTCCTTATCTGCATACTCCGAGGATATTACATTCGCCAGTACACGGGTACTTCCCGTATAATCATTATTATTATGAAAAAAGAGGATAGATCTCATTTATAAGTCTTTTTACTTTTCAAGTTATCACTACCTAGTATATACATGCACATCACACAAAACCAATAAGGATAAGCGTTTTGGTATAAAAGAAGAAGTAGAATTAGCGTAAATACTCCGATCCTATATTTAAAGCTCATTAAATAGCTATATGTGTAAATTGCCAATCCCAAAATCAAACCTATTATCCCATTTTGAACAAGGTATTTTTTGTAACCAGACACACCTCCATAAATTGTTACATCTATAAGGCTATTACCTGTCCATATCTTTGAGGAGGAAATAAAGTACTGATACACCTTCTCAAACTCAGAGGATACTCGGTTATTCCCCACTATATTCCCGTCTTTATATTCCAGCCTATCCCATATCGAGGTTTGTAAGATATCTGAATATCCAGCAAAATTCATCAAATAGATAAGCAGACCAATAAATACAATTCCAACCAACAAATTTCTCAAACTATGTAATGATAGATTGAATAAAAAATACCCTATGAACAACGTCACATAACCTGCCAATGACAATGTAAATAACTCACAGATGAACAATATCCGTACATATTTATTTCTCATATCAAACCCATTTGCCATAATTAGAGGAACTATCCCCATTGTCATGTGTCCCGGCTCCATGAAAATACTCATAAATCTAAGATCCGGTCGATTCACATACAGCATGAAGGTATAGAAGTTTTGACAAACATACTGATTATTGTTAAACGTGATAAGGGAAGGGTCGAACGGCATAATACCTGCAAAAAACAATAAATAAGAAACTAACGAGACGAGAACCAAACAAGCCGTCCATTTCGTTATAAATCGTAATATATACTGCTTATCAACACTTTTCAAAGAGAATAAATATATCCAAACAACAAACTTTCCTAAAGAAGTGTATCGTCCTATATCTCCACCGATTATATTCCATAACACAGATGACAATAAAAGAAATGACCAAATAAGGTTCTTCGTTGTCACGCAAAAATGCCCCGATTCCATTAAGCCTATATAAATCGAGACTAACGCCGCTATCAGTATAGTGAATTCCCGCACATAGTTACCCCACATATACCATGGATACATCGCATCCAAGAAAAGAAAGAATATACAAAGTGTATACAGTCGAAACAACTTACTCTCTTTTTCCATCATCTTTTCTTTATCACCCCTGCCAGAACACCGCCAATAATGGAATAAGGAGGATAGACACCACGAGTGACTAAGGCTCCGACAACCACCACGCAACTATCACTTATCATCACGCTATCCAAAATCGTAGCCTTAGCGCCGATCCAGCAATCATTACCTATCTTTATTCCCTTACGGTTCACACCCTGCAAACGTATGGGAATGGGAGTATCATCTATATGAATCTTAGTCGATACGGACACGTTTGCATTCACCAAACACCTAAACTTAAATACAGCAATCATATGCCCTATTATTTTATTGATTATCTATTGAACAAAATAAGAAGTCTGTATCCTTTTATCAATATTTAGCACTCTACCGCATAGTCTTCCAACCAAATCATAAATTAATGAGTTCATATTCAACTCTTATTCATACAGCCAAATACTTAATTGATCTTTCTCTAAACTCCGCCAGCAAACGATCTACCTTGGCGTAATCGATCTTTAAACTCGCTCTTCCTGACGCTTGCTCCAGCAAGCGATCCTTTAACTCCAATCGCTCCAACAAAGCGGCAGAACGCCCTCCCAAGTTTCCCATGCCTATCACATAGAAGGGCTTATGGAAAAGAACGGAGAAAACAGTTCCATGGAAGGAAGAGGTAACCACGAATGCTGCTTCCTTGAAATAGGAGACAAACGATATAGGATCCAACGTCTGCAAACAATGTTGCCCGGGTTTGGACAAGCGTGGCACAACGGTAATCTCAACTATCTCGTACCCCAGTTCCTTGCTGATCTTACGAGCTTGCTCCATACAAGCCTCCGATTGTAGCAGGTTATAACAAAGCACGTATGGATACTTTCGTTTGATAGGGAGACAGCGCTTTTCCCAGTCCTCCTTTATCAGCAATAATACAGGATCACAAACCACCCGCACCTCTTGATCCGTCAACGGTCGAACCAACTCTGCCAACTCAACCTCACGAACGGACAGGGCATCCAAATTTTGTAACAACCCCGGCAGAACCTCTCTCTCCCCCTCACTCAAACGGCATGGCGACATACTGGCGGCATACGAAATACTCCGGCAAGCCAATCCTTGACCAAAAAAGACCGGGTCGAACTTTCCTCCGGTAAGGCGAGTACTCCAAATCTGGTCGCTTCCTACTATCATGAGATCTAAATCCGCATAATTCGAGGTAGAATAATAGGGAATCAGATGGAGTTTCGTTCGCATAAAATTATCAAAGCCTTCCCAACGCTTTCCCCTGATATCAAATAAGAAAGGCTCCGTAAGCAGACGCTTCACCGCACGCAATAGATTCCGGGAAATCCAATGCCAAAGGGCATGCTTAGCATAACTTTTCACCAAATAGCTTGGTCGGTAATCTATTACATATACCTCATGCCCTTGGCCTTTCAAGTATTCCTGTAAAGCGTAACATTGCAGCATCGCCCCATAATTATGGGCACAATGGAAGGTTAGTACTCCTATTTTCATTATTTTCTCCGAATTACTTTTTTCACATTTTGTTTCAATCCCACCGACAACAATCCCAAAACAAAACCTACAAGTCGTCTCCGGAATGCCTTTACCTCCGCTTTCCATCCAAGAAGCCCGTACTTCTTCAAGGTTCTCTCGAACCCCAATCTCGCATAGTCCTTCTCAAAAGCGATCCGCTCGGGATGCAAAATCGATGGATGGCACAATTGAGGTTGTAAGCAATCTTCTAATGGAATGGCCTTATATTCCATATTCCCCTTTACTTGCTCAAACCAATTCTCACCTTTATCCGTATTAACCAAAATCAATGAGCAGCCTTTGTTATCCGCACCTAGATCAGCAGCGGAAGTATTCTCTATACCCCAAAAATCCGCCACGGTTATATCCGATGGCCGATGCGTATTCGTATAAGGACACTCGCCACATGAACGGCGAAGCATGATATGGGTATAAAATGTATTAGTGTATGTATTAGTGTATGTATTAGTGTATGTATTAGCGAAAAG
>NZ_FR885330.1:72323-101030 GCF_000436315.1 Parabacteroides sp. CAG:2
ATTAGCGAAAAGAAACGATTCCACGTGCGAACGCCAGCCAAATCTTTTCTTGTCCCGGAAATTTACAGCGGTGATTCTCATGCCTTCTTTCGCCTCCAGATAATCAAGGTAATCACGCCAGATAAACGGACCTGGAACACCATGACACACGATATCCATCAAGAACAAACGATCTTGCAAACGTTTGCCGACAAAAGAACTCAATCCCGCCGTCTGGCAAGGTGTTCCAGAAAAGAGTACAAGCAAGCCATTGTTCAAATCCTCTCTCACTTGTCCAAAGACCGTATTCATGTCACTCTGTACATATTTACTTCCCCGGAACTCATCACGTTCGGCCCTCGTTTCTGCTTTCTTATGCACTACCCGGAAATGGCCGGTATAGCCGGCACCATAAACCACGCCTCCCTGCGACAAAATGAAATCGGATAAGGCTACAAACGCAGCACCGCTCTGAGAAGCAGCTATCTCCTCCGGATTTTTGTGCTTCGCAGCATAAGCCAACGGCTTTACCAGATTCAAGCTTCGATCGTAATCGCCATGAAAAGCGCAAACTTTCTCACAAAGTCCGCAATCCACACATAATGAATCATCCACCTCCGGATATAGAAACCCAAAGGTATCCGGAACCATACGGATAGCCCTATGCGGACATACGCTCTCACAAGCCGTACAACCACAACAATCTGTCTTAGTCTTATTTATTCTCATCTTTAAACCTTATTTCTTAACCGGGAAATCCTTTGCCATACAAACAATCGTTCCTCACGGGAACAGCCGACAAACAACACAACGCATCCGGTAACACACACACATACCATCCCGTTCACCACAAAACGGAAAAGACCTTCCTCCATAACGCAAGCAATACAAGCCGGAGCGACCAAAGCCAACATCATGACCCGGAAAATATTTAGCAACACTTTGTGACAAAAAAGCCTGACAGGTAATCCGACCATATCCCGAAGCATATACAGTCGTAAGAATAAGCAACAGAAGGCGATTCCGACAGACAAGGCTATCGTCATTTCTGGCGCATATCCTAACTTCAGCAAGATATACGCAACCGGAAAATTGAGCATCTGACAACCTCCCACCAACAATTGATAATTACGAATATTACCTGTAGCCAGCATCAACATTACCAAGGTATGCGAAACGGACTCGCTTAAGGCATAGAGCAATATCAAACGGACGAACGCCACGGCATGATCAGGAACAACACCAAGCCACAGCTTCAATAAAATGGGAGTCTCCATCAAGATAGGTAAAGATAGAAGTAACAGCATATAGAAAGAATATCGAGAACCTTGAAAGACCAAACTCATCATATACGCCCGATCTCCGGACGCATACGACTTGGTAATCTGCGGATTCAATGCCATCATAAAATTACTGACAAAACTATTGACCGCCGTATTTACCTGCATCGCTATACTGCGAGCGGCATTCACACCCGGGCCACAAAAGATATTCAACAATACATTCACCCCTTGATCTCTCAATATCCCGGAAGAAGCACCTATAAAATTCCACCCGGCAAAACCAAACACTTTCTTAATCAAATCCATGTTCCAAATCCATCGGAAACGACACTCTGGAAAATGGATTTTACAATAATACGAATAAAGAAATCGTATAAAAAAAGCCAAGAGTGCCATCAAGAGTGCATAAAATACCAATCGATCCCATGGAGAAAAATCAATCAAGAATGCTATCGCCAATGTGCCAAACGCCTGAAACACGCTTATATAAGCGAACGCAGACATTCGTTCGTGAGCCACTATACTCGCATTATACGGAATACTCATCAAATTTATGACAAACGTGAGTATTGAAAACTGATAGACCCAGTTAGCGGCTAATAATCGTCCTGCAGGTATATTCATCCGCATATTCAAGAACCAAAGGCCCAAGGTTTCCGAGAATAAGACTATGATCCCTGAGATTAACAACTGTATGACCACCGACACCGAGAAGATCTGAGAGATTTTCTCGGTATTACCACCGAGCCCCATCTCATACGTAATAAAGCGGCTGATCGCTGCGGTCAACGATCCGGAAATCACCGCAAACATGGAAACAAAACCGCCAACCGCCGAGTAAATACCGAAGTCCTCTACCCCCAATACTTGTAAAACAACCCTACTTGTGTACAGTGTCACCCCCATGATAAGAAGCATACGCAAGTAAAGGAACAGCGTATTCTTCGCTATCCGTTTATTATTATCCGATATAACAGACATAGGAATGTATGTTCTATTTCCTAACGACGCTGATATCAACATCGTAAGAAATAAAACCTTTTCATCTTAATAACTAAAGTTATTGATTATAATTAAAATGAAATAATCTCAGAGAGATCGTTTTCCACTGTTTAGACTTGGTTACAATCAAACTTTCTATTCTGGCTAATAATTTACAAATGAAATCAAAAAAGGAGATTACATCTTCACATTCAAAATCAAAAAAATCATTATAATCGCTGGTAATACGATGTTGTAACAATCTAGAATATAATCAACCTCCCTCTTTTGTCAACAATACTTTATATACATAGTTCAATTGAATAGCCGAACTACGTCATTATAGATTTATGTCTTGAATCCCTCACTAAGAAACAAGGCCTAAGCCATATAAAAACAAGCGTTCTTCCATCACTTCAAAGCTTTGTCTTCACTAACCCTCTACCTTCAGGAATAAAGCACAATTGCATTCAGATTATTTATTCGATAACCCAATCCCCCAACGTATGCCGCTCACTATCAAAATTAATCCCAACCTTTACGATCGGCAACCCACAAAGAGCGAAGCGCTCCGGGTAATTGCGCAAATTGATTTGCTCAAGGGCTATATCCGCAGTCTTGTTTAACTTCAACTCCACGACATAGAGCGTTGTCAATGTGCGCATCACCATATCCACACGGCCTTTGGGGGTACGGACTTCCACGTCCACATACATTCCTAGCAGGCTGAAGATCGTGTAAAGCAAGGACTGGTAATGGCCCTCGTAATCCGTATTGTCACATTGGGGGATGGTGGACAGGAAGGTCTGCAATAAACGCAGGGCATCGTCCATCCGCTCTCCAGCGATCGCCTCGAAAAGAAGGGCTACTGTAGTAAGTCCATCCGCTGTGTATTGATGCAAATAATTGGGCAATAAACTCTTCATCAATCCCATACGTACCTCCTTGTTTGGGATGTCGAGCGTGTACAAATTCGTGAGCGAGGAATAATCCTTTATCGTGATGTAACCGCTCTGATAGAGCAATGGCGTAATATCGACCATCCGTTCCGTGGGTGCATCAAACGACTCTGCCAAAACCTTGCGTGCGCCTATTTGCTGGGGTTTCACGTGATACTTGTTCAGCATCTCGATCAAATAGGTGGGCGTACCGCTACCGAACCAATAGGAATTTAGTTTACTGTCGGCCAAGGCGTTCAACAGGCTGAACGGGTTGTATATATCGGGCGACGGCCACGTGAAATGGTAACCGTCATAATTCGATTTCAAGGCACCCAAGGCACCCTCCGGAGAAACGCCTAGGTTGTCGGCCAAACGACCGATACCCTCGCCCATCTGCTCACGCATCTCCTCCTCCGTGATGCCACAGAGGGCGGCGTACTCCGGGAGCATGCTGATGTTCTTTATATTGTTCAACTCACTGAAGATGCTCAATTGGGAGAACTTCGTGATACCTGTCAAGAATACGAAACGCAAATAAGGATCGCAGGCTTTCAGCGGACTATAGAAGTTACGCATCACGTCGCGAAGCTTCGGCAGCTCTTTCTCCTCATGCACCACGTCCAGCAAGGGAGCGTCGTACTCATCGATCAAGACAACCACCTTTTGACCGGTCTGGGCGTAGGCACGTTGGATGAGACTTTCCAGACGTTGGTTCGTATAAATAGCGCTCTCATCACGTCCGTATATCTGCTCGTAACCATACAATTTCCTCTCCAACTCACTCAGAAGCCGATCCTTGTCCATATGCTTCGCCGTGCTCATGTCGAAATGAAGCACCGGATACCTTGTCCACTCCTTCTCCAGGTGCTCGATGGCCAAGCCCTCGAACAAATCCTTTCGCCCCTCAAAATAACTATGGAGCGTAGAAGTAAGCAACGACTTCCCGAAACGGCGGGGACGGCTCAAGAATATATAACCAGACGCGCCGTGTGTCATTCGGTAGACCAATTCCGTCTTATCTACATACACATAATTCCCCTCTCTCAATTTGGAGAATGTCTGTATCCCTATCGGATATAATCGCCGTCCTTCCATCTTCGTCTCTGTTTATTGGTTCGTCAAGACAAATATAACGTTATTTCCCTAAACGATCAATTTTCAACCCTCTATTTTTCCATTCCATGCCTCATCGCCCTATACACCTCCTTGAGCGCCCCGGCCCCATACCCTATGAACTCCGGTTCATCCATCTCTACGCATAGTTCTTGTACCAAGCGGGTCAGACTCTGGGGATTGATACTCTTTTTTTTCGCTTTACTGTAGGTGGCGGTGCCTACGTGGGCCTCCGCACAAAACTCACGGATGGAGATTCCTAACCGCTTACGTGGAAATTCCACTAACTCATCAAATAAAATCTGGTTCAAATCTAAATTTTCCTTCATACTATGCTAATTTTCATTAAACAATCATTCGATATTTCAGCCTATAGGCTGAAACGCAGAATCAATTATTAGCAATAGCTTTAGAAAATTAATCTGAAATCCTATTGATATGGACCAACAAATGTCTTACTTCCTTCCTCCCATCACCAACACGCTTCCTACCGGGAACTGTACACTACGGGAAGTGTACCG
This sequence comes from Parabacteroides sp. CAG:2, assembly GCF_000436315.1. Taxonomy (NCBI): domain Bacteria; kingdom Pseudomonadati; phylum Bacteroidota; class Bacteroidia; order Bacteroidales; family Tannerellaceae; genus Parabacteroides; species Parabacteroides sp. CAG:2. The sequence continues at coordinate 77,142 of NZ_FR885330.1, forward strand.
ATGGATCACCGAGGATAAATCTCTCGAAACGGTTACCAACGAATTACGCACCTTCATCCGGGAAGGCCGGGTAGCGGAATACCGCCAGCTCAAGCAGCGGCAACTGCCGTTCGTAACGCCCCACGGCGTTTTTTCCCGTCGTAAGAGCGACGCTCTCATCTCCGCCTCGGGGTTGGTAGTGGTCGATATCGACCATCTCGCCTCTCTCGAGGAGGCGGAACAACTCCGGGACCACCTCTTCGAGGACCCCTATCTCGGGACCCGACTCGCCTTTGTCAGCCCCGGAGGACTTGGAGTGAAACTTTTCATCCCCGGAGACGAGACCGTTCGATGGGCCATGAGTTACATACAGCTCCTGTATGCCGACACCTTCAAGGGTGAGGTGGATACCTGTGGCAAGGATATCGCCCGCTGCTGTTTCTTGTCTCACGATTCTAACGCTAAAATATTCATACCATGAACAACGATCTTTCCAAACTAGTAGAAGCGGTACGGACGGCCCATGCCGACATCGCCCCCACTTACGCCGAGTATGTACAATTGGCTTTCGCCATCGCCACCGATTGCGGGGAGGCAGGACGTAGCGACTTCATCAGTCTCTGCGAGCCATCGCCCAAGTTCAACGCCCTACACGCCAACAAGCTTTTCTCCAGTGCCTTGCGCACCGGAAACCAGAATGTCCATCTGGGCACCGCTTTCCACTTGGCCAAGCTGGCGGGCGTGGAAATAGGTTTCAAGTTTCAAGGTTTCACGAAACCCTTTTCCTCACACACACGTGTGAGTACATATAATATAGCCGATACGGTAGATCAAGCCCACGAGACCAGCGATCGGGAAACCGAGGCAAACGACGCCCCACTCCACATCGGCAGTGAGCCTTACACCTCCCTGCCACGGCTGGTACCCGGCTATCCATGGCCCTCGTTGCTACGGGACATCCTCGGTTTCGCCAATAATGCCGAGCAGCGGGATATCCTTTTGCTCACGGCTCTCACCGCCCTAGGCGCCACCTTGGGCAAGACGGTGCGTTGCCTCTATGGGATGCATTGGATCTATCCCTGTATCCAGCTCTTCGTGATCGCTCCGCCCGCATCGGGTAAGGGCATCATGGCGTGGCTGCGTAAGTTTATCGAGCCTATCCACCGGGAGATCCGCCAACAAGTGGACCTAGCGATGAAACAGTACCGCCAAGATTTGGCGGCCTATCATGCCTTAGGCAAGGAGAAAGCCAAGATGGAGATGCCCCAGATGCCTAAAAACAGTATGTTTATCATCTCCGGCAACAATACCGGGACGGGTATCTTGCAAAATATCATCGATTCGGACGGCACCGGTATCATTTTCGAGACCGAGGCGGATACCATCACCACCGCTATCGGGGGGGATTACGGGCATTGGAGCGATACGCTCCGTAACGCTTTCGACCATGCCGGGCTCTCGTTCAACCGACGGACCGATAACGAATACCGGGAATGCGATTCCACCTTCCTCTCGATGGTGCTCTCGGGTACGCCCGGACAGGTAGCGCCGCTTATCCCCTCGGGCGAGAACGGGCTCTTCAGCCGTGAGGTCTTCTACTACAAATCGCAGATCCGGGAATGGATCGACCAATTCTCCGTCGACGAGGTAGACGCCGAGAAGGAATTCCACCGGATGGGCTACGAGTGGAAGGCCACGATCGATCAGCTCAAGTGCCGGGGTACCATTACCTTGCGCCTCGACGAGCGGCAACAAGCCGCTTTCAACGACAGCTTCGTACGTCTCTTCCTCCGTGCCCGGCAATCCAACGGGCAGGAGATGAACAGTTCCGTGGTACGCCTCGCCATCAACCTCGTACGTTTCATGGAGGTGGTAGCCATGCTTCGTGCCTTGGAACAACCGGAACTATTGCAGCCGGCCCAAGGCATCAACAGCGACAACCTAAAGGACAAGATCATCGGAGGCTGGGAACTCCATATCACCGACGATGACTTCGCCGCCCTTCTGACAATGGCAGAGCCGCTCTACCTCCACGCCACCCATATCCTCTCATTCCTGCCTACCGGCGAGATCACCAGCCGAGGCCTCTCGGAAAAGGACAGTCTGCTCAGCTCCATGCCGGACGAGTTCACCACCGTCCAATGGATGGAGGCCGCCGAGCATGCCAACATCCCCAAGAACACCGCCAAGACATGGCTACGCCGACTATGCGACTCCGGAGCCCTCCTGCATGGCGAGCATAAAGGGATTTACTTGAAACCCTTATAATGTACGTACGTGTGTGTGAGGAAAGAGGGTTCATGAAACCTTGAAACTTGAAACCCTCCTATAGTCATTTTAAAATTCAATACAGATGAAAAAAATAGATCTCGCCCGTCAATATTGCCTGTCAGGCACCCCTTCGAACGCTTTGCATAAGTTGAACCGATATATCCGTGACGTGAAAGGACTGAAAGAGGCCCTTATCCGTCATGGTTATCACTCGAAAGACCGCTCCATCACGCCGAAGCAAGTACAGATATTCTATGATTTTTTAGGGGAACCCTAAAATTCTTCTCCTAGAGCGAATAGGTGGAAACAAATGGTATATCCGGGCTTTCCGCCTATCGTATCTTTGCTACAGAAACAAAAACATCAACCTTGTCTCCTATGCGCTACTTTAATTATCAAGAGTTTGAAGACTCCGCCACGGCCCGGCGAGACGGGATCGACAACAGCCTCACCCCGGTGGCCCGGAGGATGGTCACGATCCTAGTGGAAATGCTACTAGACCCGCTACGGCGGGTCTGGGGCAGCCCCATCGTCATCAGTAGCGGCTATCGCTGCCCCGAATTGAACATCCTTATCGGGGGAGCCAAGCACAGTCACCACCTCCTCGGTTGCGCCGCCGACCTGATAGCCGGCTCTCCAGATGATCATCGCCGCTTGTTCCGACTGATACAAGAGACGCACGAGCTGTGCGGACTCGAGTTCACTCAGCTCATTCTAGAGCCCGGCGCCCGATGGATCCATATCTCTTACGTACCCGGCAACCTTCGCTGTCAGGTTATCGATAAAGAAAAGTCGCCTAATTGACTTAAGTCTTTCAAACCGAAGACTTAAATCAAGGAGCACGAAAAGCCAAGTCATCAAGCGTGAGGACTCAACTCATCATCCCCCAAGTTCTTTATGTATCACTTAAAATATCTTACGATTATGTCATTAAACTATTCCATTGCCATGATGGGCAACCCGTTGAAAAAAGAGGAACCCAAGAAAGCCTACGCCAAGGCGCAAACCAACGGCGAGCTCAACTTAAAAGAGCTATCTACCCTGATAGCGAGTAAATGCACGGTGCACCAAGCTGACGTTTCGGCCGTGCTCATCGCCACCACCGAGTGCATGCTGGAAGGTCTGAAAGCTGGCAAGCAGGTGGATTTCGGCGATCTGGGCGCCTTCCGCCTCCAGATCAATTCCGGGGGAGCGCCAAGTGCCGACCTGTTCACCTCCGACTATATCAAGGGGGTGAACATCCAGTTCGTCCCCGGCGAGGAACTTCAAGTCATCTTCCAAGGCCTCAAGTTCAACCTCGTCCCCACCCGGGCCGCCCAAGCCGCCGTCATCAAGGCCCAGAAGGCCGGTAAGACAACGGTGGATATCTCCGGTAAGAACGGCTCCTCGGACAGCGAGAGCCCGGATGAGATATAATGGGGCACGCTTCGGCGTGCTCACTGATACAGACTTCGTATTATCAACCTTATAAAACAAATTTAAATGAGTGAAAAGAAGAAAACCAACGTTTGGAGCGTAATCATCAAAGTAGTCATCGCCATAGCCACCACCATCGCCGGGGCCTTAGGCATCAGTGCTTGCGCTTTCTAGCGCCTTATCCAAGACCTCGTACTTGGAGTGCCGGCTCTTGAACTCGGGGACGATCGCCTTCATCTTGCCTACAATGGCCATATCGTCCCTCGAGCGGCCTAGGCCGACGAGTTCATCTATATCTTGGCAAACCGTATCATAATCGTACTCCCGTACCTTGGCGATCTTGATCTTCGGATGGAAGGTAGGCAGCGTGATCTCCTCGTCGTTCAGTACCTCCTCGTACAGCTTCTCGCCGGCACGAAGACCCGTAAACCGGACCTCTACGTTCTTGGCGCCCGAAAGCTGAATCATACGTTTCGCCAAGTCGATGATACGCACGGGTTTGCCCATGTCGAAGACGAAGATCTCCCCACCGTTACCCATCGTACCCGCCTCCAATACCAACCGGCAGGCCTCCGGGATCAGCATGAAGAAACGGATGATATCCGGATGCGTCACTGTCACGGGACCGCCCTTGGCAATCTGTTCACGGAACAATGGGATCACGGAGCCGTTAGAACCCAGCACGTTGCCGAAGCGGGTCGTAACGAACTGCGTCACGCCTTCCACATGGCCCTCCTTGATCGCCTTGTCGAGGCTCTGCACGTAAATCTCGCAGATACGTTTCGAGCAACCCATCACGTTCGTGGGATTCACCGCCTTGTCCGTGGAGATCATCACGAACTTCCTCGTGCCATACTTCACGGCCAAGTCGGCGATCACACGGGTACCGTCCACGTTGTTACCCACACTCTCACAAGGATTATCCTCCATCATCGGAACGTGCTTATAAGCCGCCGCATGGAACACGTAGGCGGGGCGATGCTCCGAGAAGATCTCCTCCATGCGAGACTTGTTAGCGATGTCCGCCACCAAGGTATAGGCGTTGATATCCCGCCAATCCCTCGCCATCATCAAGCGGATGTCGTGCAAGGGAGTTTCCGCCTGATCTACCAAGATCAAGCGATCCGGAGCGAACGAGGCGATCTGGCGCACCATCTCGCCACCGATGCTGCCGGCGGCTCCCGTTATCAGGATGCGTTGACCACGAAGCAAGCGGCCCACCGCCTCCATGTCTATCTCTATCTTTTCCCGGGGAAGCAGATCCTCGATCTCAACCTTCCGGAGTTGTGTATGCGTCAAATCGCTCCTGCCATCCCATTCTTGCGCCGCCGGGGTCACGTAGATCTTGATCCCCGCCTCCGCCAAACGGGCCACCATATCCGGCTGTTCCCGGATGGAGTCGCTCTTCAAGGGGGAGACGAAAAGGATCGTCGCCCGCTCCCGGCGCATCGCATCGATCAGCTCCTCATCGAAAGGGTACACACGCACTCCCATCAATATACGATTCTGCATGTTCCCGGCCTCCGAGACGAAGCCTGCCAGCACGTACTGTGCGGGATCTTGGTTCTGGATGCTCTTCGCCAAACTGATACCGCCCTGCTTCACGCCGAAGATAAAGGCACGCTCAGCCTTCGACTGGCGAAAGGTCGTCACGTAGAAATACTTCACGAACACACGCATCGCCCACATCAAGCTCATCGCCAGCAGGGAGGATAGCACAAGGTCTCGTTTACGGATATACACCAAGTAAGGCGAAAAATCCGTAAACTCTTGGAAGGTCACCACGCAAACCACACCGAACAGCACGGCGAAGCCCACCCGTTGCAAATCCACGAAGGAAGAGTAACGAATGATGCCCGAATACGTACGGAACAGCCTAAAGCCCACCAGATAAGGCACTAGGCAAACACCCCACGTGAGCGACAGGTGCCAAAAGATGCCCATCGTGGCGAAGATCCCGTTATTCAAGGCATATACCAGCAAGCCTGAAAACAGGATCACCAAGCAATCCAACAGGATAATGCTCCAATACGGCAACGCTTTCCTTGAGAAATACCACGTTGAGAGTTTAGAAAAAAGGTTCATCATGAATAAAATTTGGGGTTCATGTAAGCTGGGGCAAGCCCTCCACCTCACCGGCATGCCATCTTCGGTAGTCAGTCAAGGAGGATTCGGGGACGGTCAGCACCACGTAATCCGTCTCGTCCCGCCTCAAAATATGTTTACGGGCGTACGAACGCAACGAGCGATCCGTCACGGACACCATCACGATCGGGAACGGGTAGGCGAACAGGCGCAGCGGCGTGATCTCGCTATCCGGGAAGGTGAGACACAACTGATAGGCAGAACGCTCGAAAGCCACCCAATAAGGACCCGTACAATATAAATGGATCGAGGTACGGTTCATGCGCTCACGATCCATGATCTCGTTCAGATGCTCGTTTAGTAACGTAACCAAGCGTATGCCAGAAGGAAGAGAAGGCATGTTTTGAATTTTTAATTTTCAATACCCACGTGTTTTAGCCAGCGGTCGTAGTCGGCTAACCGACGGATCAAGGATAATTTACTCTTCTTCGGGGAGGATTCCCGACTCCACGGATCAATCAACTCGTGCGCACGATAATAATAGATACTGCTATCCGTACAACCATAAAGCGTAAGTAGTAATAATGCCAACGACTGCTCCGCACGGATCAAGGGTAAGAACGAGACGATCGTTCCGATCAACGACTTTTGCCGCTCCTCGTCCCCTAGTATCGTATAGGCGGGCAACAAGAGAGAATAGAGCTTGCACCGCATCACGGCAGAATCCAGCTGCAACTCCCCATAGGCACGCAAGGTCTCGGTCGCCAGCTCACGATCTATAGCCGTAACGCCACCATCCCCCCAATGACGGCCCAACGCCTCATGAAGACCATTTTGTATCCGGGAATTGTCCAAACGGGTATATACATGCTTGCCTTCCTCGGCCAAGCTGATCACCTCATACTCGCCCGGCTGAACACGCAATAAAGGAACCCACATCCAGTTGTCCACGCATACCATTACCTCCCGCTCGCCAACACCGGGCTGTATTACTACACTTGCCTCAACACCTTTGAAACGACCATCCGTAATGCGTATCCGGTCACCTTTACGCAAATAACCCGCTTCCGGCACATACACCGGAAGCTCATCCGAATAAGAACGAGCCACCCAACGCAAGTTTTCCATCTCACGATCGGAGACAAAAGGATACGAGCCACGGCCATCCACGCTAGGCAGGAAATTATACAAGGGAAAATCTCGTTTCAAACGGAAGATCTCATACACAGAAGAGCGGATAAACACATAATTGTAGAGCAACGGACGGTGAGTCTCCACCAAACGCCCCTCACGGCGATGCATCTCCACGAAAGAGGGGGCGAAAAAATCGAACGTAGGCTCGCCCAAACGCACCCTGCGATCTAACTCCTTCCGCAAACCCTTGGCTGGACCTTTGTGACAAGCGGGAAGAGATAACACATACCATCTTACGGTGTGGACATCACGCAATGGTAAAGGGGGAAGATCATGACCCATAGATACTTCAATGCCATATCAGCACATTCTATTAATACACTGATAATCTAATACTTAAATCAAATATTCTTTTCTATTCCCGAAAATTTTAAAGCAATAGAAACCATGTCAATATCTCTTCTATCGGGACGTGGAAGATCGGCTACTTGGGAAGTAGCGTAAAAGATAGGAAATGATTATTACCCAGTTGTAGAGACGGAGCGTGCTCCGTCTCCCACCGTCTGGCAGTAATTAAAATACCCATTTGAGGGGATAAGACGGGGCACGCCCCGTCTCTACACGATGTTCGTACGATTTTTTGGGGAGACGTGATGATGCAGGAAATATGAGGTCGTTTCGTCTCCATTGTCGTGCCCATACACCACGAATAGAAACGAAAAATCGAGGAAAGATAAATTCAGAAAACAAACAAAGCCTACACAAAGCCTAAAAATTGTTTGTTATTCGGTGTTTTTTACTAAATTTGCGGCGTGGAAGATTACGCTACTTCCCAAGTAGCCGATCGCCTACCCCACCTTTGATACATTATTATATATGCTCTCGAAGCAAGCCTTGTTCACCGCAGACATCTTATCCAAAGAGAAGCTCTTCAAATAGATTTGCGTCGTCTTGATCGATTGGTGTCCCAGCAATTCGCTGATCATCTCGATCGGTACACCCTGTTCCTTCAAGGTCGTGGCGAAAGAGTGACGGATTGAGTACGAGGTAACCATTTCCGTCACACCACAGGCATTTGCCAGTTCCTTCAAGGAACTGTTGAAATCAGCCAAGGCAGAGGTATATTCCCGGAAGGCCTCTTCACCCGTTTTCGTCCCACTCAAGAAAGTGAATAGATAAGGAGAATCCCTAAGCGTGTCGGTCATTAACGCAGCCAACAACTCCTTGGCCACAGGCTGTATCTCGACCAACATCGGCGTACCCGTCTTCTGGCGGTTATACCTCAAGACACCACTCCGGATATCACTCTTTTTCAAATGAGCGAAATCGACAAACGCCATACCGCAAAACAAGAACATCAAACACAATGCCCGCTGTGTTTTCCGCAGCCCCGAATCATCCAACGGAGCGGTCATCAACAAACGCAAGGATTCCGTAGGCAACGCCTTCTTCTGTTTGCTTTTCACTCCCATGAAAATTCCCTTGAACAAATAACGGGAAAAAGGAGCCTCCCCATTCTCCATCGCCAACCCATACACACGGCGAATCCTACGCATATAGGTAGACACCGTATTCCACGAGCATTCCCGGTCCCGCAAATAGTCTTGATACCTCAAAAGCATTTCCCGGTCGATACGGGTATAAGGAATCACCTCCTGCCCACAAAAACACAGGAATGAATTCAAGGCATCTTGATAACTCTTGGCGGACGAATAACGTCCTTGCTCTCTCAATCGGGCTATATACATCCGCATACCCTCCGCTAAATCATACTGTTTCATATTTTCACGTATAAAAAAAGTAAATTACAATAAAAAACACGGTTAATTCGTGATTGTCTACTTACATTTGCAGAAAAACAAATACCATGGACAAGATCGTAGAAATAGCCCGGTTCACCTATCCGGCGGATGCCCAACCGCTGATGGCCCTGTTGAGGTCGGAAGGGATAGAATGTTATCTCCGCAATGAGTTAAGCAGCCAGATCATGGCCGGTTACGTAGACGTAGGCGGCGCACGGGTGGAGATTCTGGAAAGCGACGTTCCCCGAGCCATGAAGATCATGGAGGAAGGCGGTTACGACCTGCCCCGGGAAGACGAGCAAGCGGAACCGGTAGAACAAGTCGCCGGATTCGCACGTCATATCCCTTTTCTACGAAAATATCCCTTAGAGAAACAAATCATGATCCTATTCGTCATCATAGCTGTCTTTTTGGCTTTGGTGATTTACTTCGGATCGCTTATTTCCTCAAACTAAACAAATGTAATCAATGGCACGCAGAAAGATAACAAATAGTCAAGCCGTATGTATCACCTTACTATGGGGTGTCTTATGCTACATGCTGCTTGTATACAGCGAAACGATCAATTTCGACGTCATATTTGCCCTTGTAGCCTCCGCTATCATTGTGTTCGTTCCTATCTATAAGAATTTCAAACATAGGAACGAATAACATTTCGTCGTTTTTTCAAACTTAATATATCTAAATGATATTTTTTATGCATTTTATCTTTCAATTATTTGCTAGTGTCAAAAATTAGCTTACCTTTGCCACGTCGTTAAACAAACGGCGTACGGATAACAAAATGGTATAACATTCTAAATATAAAATTCAGTCATGAAGGCAAGTGAAGTTTTAGACAACTTGAAAAGAAGATTTCCGAACGAACCGGAATATCATCAAGCAGTATCAGAGGTTTTAGGGACTATCGAGGAAGCTTACAACGAGCATCCGGAATTTGAGAAAAGCAACTTGATCGAGCGCCTTTGTATCCCCGATCGCATTTTCTCTTTCCGTGTAACTTGGATGGACGATAAGGGACAAATCCAGACGAACATGGGTTACCGTATCCAGCACAACAACGCTATCGGCCCGTACAAAGGCGGTATCCGTTTCCACGCTTCCGTAAACCAATCGATCCTTAAGTTCTTGGCTTTTGAGCAAACGTTTAAAAATTCACTGACTACATTGCCGATGGGTGGTGGTAAAGGAGGTTCCGACTTTAGCCCGAGAGGAAAGTCAAACGCTGAGATCATGCGTTTCTGCCAAGCCTTCATCCTTGAGTTATGGCGCCATATCGGTCCGGACACGGATGTTCCCGCCGGTGATATCGGTGTAGGCGGACGTGAGGTGGCTTATATGTATGGAATGTACAAGAAATTGGCTCGTGAGAATACGGGTACATTCACGGGTAAGGGTATCGAGTTCGGAGGTTCCTTGATCCGTCCGGAAGCTACAGGTTACGGAAACGTATATTTCTTGTTGCAGATGCTGAAAACCCGCAACATTGATATCAAAGACAAGGTAGTTTGTGTATCAGGTTCCGGAAACGTGGCTCAATATACGGTAGAGAAATTAATCAGTCTTGGAGCGAAAGTTGTCACGATGTCTGATTCCGACGGTTATATCTATGATCCGGATGGAATCGACCGTGAGAAACTGGATTATATCATGGAGTTGAAGAACTTGTATCGTGGCCGTATCCGTGAATACGCAGAGCAATACGGATGCAAATATGTACAAGGCGCTCGTCCTTGGGGAGAGAAATGTGACATCGCTATGCCGAGCGCAACCCAGAATGAGTTGAACGGCGACGATGCCAAGGCTTTATTGGCCAACGGTTGCTTCGCCGTATCCGAGGGTGCTAACATGCCTTCTACGCCGGAAGCTATCGACGCATTCCTTGAGGCCAAGATCCTTTACGCTCCGGGTAAGGCCGCTAACGCAGGTGGTGTATCCGTTTCCGGTCTTGAGATGACTCAGAACGCACAGAAGTTAAGCTGGAGCAGCGAGGAAGTAGACCAGAAACTTCAGAGCATCATGGAAAACATCCACGAGCAATGCGTAAAATACGGAAAGCAAGAGGATGGTTACGTAAACTACGTGAAAGGCGCCAACGTAGCCGGCTTCATGAAGGTAGCTAAGGCTATGATGGCACAAGGAATACTCTAGGTAATTGAAAATTAAGAATTGAGAATTGAAAATTAGTTAGAGAGGAGAGATTGATGATCATATAAGCGAGGGGGATAGGCTTTGAGAGGCTATTCCCCTTTCTTATTTCCGACGAAGTCCCAATTTTCAATTTTCAATTCTTAATTTTCAATTAAAAAGCGGTATCTTAGTGCCGTAAATCGATAAGTATGATAACAGAAGAACTTAGGAAGCTATACCAATCATATACCGGATCACCGGCAGAGGAAATAACGGAGTTACCGTCATCCGGCTCTAACCGCCGGTATTTCAGGATAAAAGGTCCTGAGACGTTGATTGGAGTTAGTGGCACTTCTATTGAGGAGAACGAGGCTTTTATCTATATGGCAAAACATTTCCGGGGGAAGGGCTTACCCGTACCGCAAGTATATGCCAGCTCGGACGACCATTCATTTTATATCCAAGAAGATTTAGGAGATACGCTTCTTTTCAACGCCATCGAGAAAGGCCGTAAAAGCAGTGTATTCGACGAGGAGGAACGCCGTTTATTACACAAGACGATCACCAAACTCCCCGACATCCAGTTCTTGGGGTCCGACGGTTTCGATTTCTCGTATTGCCATCCGCAAGCCGAGTTCAACCAACGGTCTATCCTTTGGGACTTGAATTATTTCAAGTACTGTTTCTTAAAGGCTACCGGGATGGAGTTTCAGGAAAATCGTCTGGAGGATGATTTCTTGAAGATGAGCGACGTATTGTTACGCAGTTCATCCGCCACGTTCCTATACCGCGATTTCCAGTCACGCAATGTTATGGTAAAGGACGGAGAGCCTTGGTTTATTGATTTTCAAGGTGGACGAAAAGGTCCGGTTTATTACGACGTGGCTTCCTTCCTTTGGCAGGCGAAAGCGAAATATCCGGAGGATCTGAGGAATGAATTACTATCGGATTATATCACGGCCCTACGTAAATATATCCCGGTAGACGAGGCTTACTTCCATAGCCAGCTGCGCCATTTCGTCCTGTTTAGGACCTTGCAGGTATTGGGGGCTTATGGTTTCCGGGGGTATTTCGAGAAAAAGCCTCATTTCATCCAAAGCGTCCCGTTCGCGATCGAGAACCTGCGGCAGTTATTGAAGAATGACTATCCGGAATATCCCTATTTATGCTCCGTCCTTCGTGAGCTTACCGGGTTGAAACAATTCACGGATGATATCCAGAAACATATGCTGGAAGTAAAGGTCATGAGCTTCGCCTATAAAAAAGGAATCCCGAACGACCCTAGCGGGAACGGAGGTGGATTCGTATTCGATTGCCGTGCGATAAACAACCCCGGTAAATACGAGCGTTACAACCATTTCACCGGTTTGGATGAGCCAGTGATCCAGTTCTTGGAGGATGACGGGGAGATCACGAACTTCCTCGAGCATGTCTACCATATCGTAGACGCCTCGGTAAAACGATATATGGATCGTGGATTCACCAATTTGATGATTTGTTTCGGATGTACGGGAGGACAGCACCGTTCGGTCTATTCCGCACAACATCTGGCGGAACATCTTAACACCAAGTTCGGAGTAAAAGTACATTTAGTACATAGAGAACAAAATATAGAACAACTCTTTAACCCTACATTATGAAAGCTATGATTTTCGCGGCCGGTACTGGTTCCAGACTGAAGCCGTTAACCGATCACACGCCAAAAGCGCTTATACCTATCGGGGGCAAACCGATGCTAGAACACGTCATACTGAAACTGAAATCCTCCGGTTTCGACCAGATCGTGATCAATATCCACCATTTAGGCAACCAGATCGTGGATTTTCTGGAGGCGAACAACAACTTCGGTGTCCGGATCGAAATCTCGGACGAGAGCGATTATCTGCTGGACACGGGAGGAGGAATCAAGAAGGCCACTTCTCTTTTATGCGGGAACGAGCCTTTCTTGATACATAATGTCGATATCTTATCGAACGTGGATCTCAAGAAACTATACGATACCCATGTACAAACGAACCCGTTGGCTACCTTACTCGTCAGCCAGCGCAATACCTCACGTTATCTATTATTTAATAAGGAGAATAGACTGTGTGGTTGGCGTAATCATGAGACCGGCGAGGTAAAATCTTACTATCCCTATTTTGACCCGGATCAACACAACGAGTACGCCTTTAGCGGAATCCACGTACTCTCGCCCAAGATATTGGAGCTGATGGAAGAATGGACCGGAAAGTTCTCTATCATTAACTTCTATCTGGCTATTTGCGCCAAAACCGATATCAGGGCTTATATGGCGGATAACCTAAAACTATTGGATATCGGCAAGCCGGAAACCTTGGCCGCCGCCGAGGAATGGCTACGACAAAACATCTAACAAAATATTTCACACATGAAAAAAACTAGTTTTATCTACTTACTCTTGTTGATCGCGCTGGGCCTCAGCTCTTGCCAGCAAGAGAAGACTTTCAAGGTTCTTCAATTCAACATCTGGCAGGAAGGCGCTGTCGTAAAAGGAGGCTTTGACGCTATCGCTGACGAGATCGTAAGAAGTAACGCCGATTTCGTTACGTTAAGCGAGGTACGTAATTATCATCAGACCCGTTTTTGCGACCGGATCGTGGAAGCGTTGCAGCAAAGAGGACAAACGTACTATTCTTTCTACACCGAGGATTCCGGTCTGTTAAGCCGCTACCCGATCACGGATAGCACGACCGTCTATCCCTTGAACGATGACAGGGGTAGTATGTACAAGGCCATTACCCACATCGGCGATGCCGAGGTAGCTCTTTACACCGCCCATCTGGATTATCGTAATTGCGCTTATTACGATGCCCGTGGATACGACGGAAATACATGGGACGAGGAACCTCCTGTCACCAATCTGGACACACTCCTATGGTTGAACGAGCAATCTGTCCGTGACGACGCTATCGCTTGCTTCCTAAAAGAGGCGAAAAAGGATCGGGAAGCCGGACGGATCGTTATCCTCGGAGGGGACTTTAACGAGCCTTCCCATCTGGACTGGACCGAGGCGACCAAAGATATGAGAGACCACCAAGGATTGGTTGTTCCTTGGCACGTATCCGTCATGCTGGAGAAAGACGGCTTCAAAGATACGTACCGTGAGATCTTCCCGAACCCTGTAACTCATCCGGGACTTACCTGCCCGGCAGACTGTAAGGATATCGCTTTAGAGAAATTGGTTTGGTCGCCGAAAGCGGACGATAGAGATCGCATCGATTTCATCCATTATGCTCCATTCGAGGGATTAACGCTTACAGATGTATGTATCATCGGTCCGAAGGGTGACATCCTCCGTGGGCAAAGAGAGACGGAAGAGACCTCCGACCCGATCATGACTCCCCTTGGAATCTGGCCTACCGACCACAAAGCGGTTCTTGCCACTTTCCACTTGAAATAAAAAATGGATTCGCGAGCCCCGTCTTACCGGCTCGTCTCGCAAATCCACAAACAACTATCTTCTCTTGAAACGCTATCTTTTTATGGTTTCAATACCACGCCAAGACTTTTCTTCCCATCCATCTTAATCGTAATCGGAGCATCAAAACGTACATGACGAAGATATTCCGTCTCCTCTACGGCAGGTTGCGCATTCAAGAACGCCTCATCGAACCAACCATCTCCCTTAAATGGATTAACCGTAAAATAGCCCACTCCGAACGAAGTCAGGTTCTGGAAGAAATGGGTACCTTGACTCGGGTCTACCCGATAATTCTCCAATCCGCACTCCACGATCACCCGTGCGTTACTGATATGCGGCCATTTCACCGGAATACCCAACCAAGAGTCGCTGCTCCCCCATCGGCCGGGGCCGACTAATACGTATCCTTTCTCCTGATCGGTGAACGAACGGTTCATCTTCTCGATCTCATAAGCGATCAACTGATTATTGGATGAATTAAAAGCGCCCGTCTTCACATAGATAATATCCTGTACGTCGCCAACGATACCATGCCCCAAAACACTGGTAGAAGAAAGGATGGTTTCCTCGTTCTTCACCAAGCTCAGATCCTCGTCCATAATCTCTTTATTATCTACGATCGGACGGATTTGCAACAGATAGAAAGTCGCCCTTGTATGATCCGAAGGGTCCATGTTGACAGCGAACTCAATCTCTACCGGACGGCCCATTTCCTGCTGCCCGATCCGTAAGATCTGATCCAACGTATCCGCCAGCGGGAACACGTCATGCTGTAGGATATTCACGAAAGAAAGTATCTTACGACCGCCCGGATAATAACCGTCACGGATAATCTGATCGTACGGATCGTATGTAGAGACAATATATTTCAAGGAACCCTCAGCGTCCGCCTCCTTCAAGCCCAGCTTCACCAAGTTAAAGGCATCATCTACCGAGAAGGCTTCCGCCATATTCTTCAAATCCAAGGCATAGAAACGAGTCTGCGTTTCCCTAAGAGCGAAATCCATCGTACTCATCTGCAAGATGCTATGGGGATGTCGGGGAGAGAAACGCAAGGTTTGCCCGCCATCGACGATATATTTACCCAATCCCAAGGCGATATTCGCGATCCCATCCTCCGCCTTCTCGTTACCGATCGGATAGAAATTCAAGGAACGGGCCACGCCCGACATCGTCGGATAGAAATGATCATTATAACGGGAGCCCACCACTTCTTGCAAGACGATAGCCATCTTCTCCTGATCGATCAAGTTCGAGGTAGCCGTCATATACGCCTTACTATCCTTATAAAAGACAGAGGCATACACCGCCTTGATAGCGTCGCTCACCGTACGGAGCATATCGTATTTCTCCTCGATCTTAGGTACCATATACGTAGAATAGATCCCGGCGAAAGGTTGATAATGCGAATCTTCCAGCAGGCTGGAGGAACGCACGGCGATCGGGCTTTTCACCACATCGAAGAAAGCCATCAAGTCCTCGATTAAACGGGAGGGCAAGCTGGCCCGCAAGAAATACCGGAGGATCGTCTCGTCGTCCGCATCGCCCAGCGCTACCGGATACAACTCGTTCGTCTCCATGAACTCGTCGAAGATATCGGTACAGATCACGACCGTCTTCGGGATATTCACGGCAAAATTATCACTCTCCAGCTTAGGGTATCGCTTCACCATCGCACCGATAAAGGCAAGACCTCTACCCTTACCTCCCAGCGAACCGTCACCGATACGGGCAAAATTACTATACTCATCAAAACGATCCTTCTGATAAACCGCCACGACACCCGTGTTCTTCATCCGGCGATATTGCACGATCAAGTCGAAAATCAATTTCCGAGCCTCATCCATATCCTTATAGTCACTCACGTCCACATGCTTCAAAACCTCGGCGGGCGGAAACATGGCACGGGAATAAAAGAAACGGGAGAAATGATTCCGGGAGAGATGGTAAACCAACGAATCGTCGGGAATCTGGAAGACTTTCTTTTGAAGGTCTTTCAAATCCTTGATGCGCATGATCTCCTCTTTCGTATGCGGATTCAGGATCACGAAATCGCCGAAGCCGAAACGCTGCATGATCTTCTTTTTCAAATCCTGCGGGTAACTCTTGGAATTCTTATCGATAAACGAGGCGTTCAGTTCCTTCGCGTACACATGGTTGCTGGCCTCCGAAGATTCCAGCACGAAAGGAATGATCAAACCCGTTTTCCGTACATACTGTCCGAACTTATAACCGGCATACGGATCTTTCACGCCATTGTGCATAAAACTCATATCCGAGATAATACCCAACATATTATCCCGATACTGATCAAAAATACGTACCGCCTCCTCGTAATTCCGGGCCAATTTGATCTTCGGACGACCCCGCATACGCAACGTACGCTGGTGATCGTTCAACGCCTCCTTCGCGAACATTTGGCTCTGCTCCAGCACGAACTTATATAAATGAGGCAAAGCGGACGAATAGAAACGAATGGAATCCTCCACCAACAAGATGATCTGTACGCCCACGCTGGCCGTATCGTCCGGAGCGTTCATCTTATCCTCGATCAACTTGATAATCGCCAGTAACAACTCCGAGTTACCCAACCAGCTGAACACATAATCGATAGCGCTCAGATCCTCGTTGGCGATCCGCTTAGACACCTCTTTCGAGAAAGGAGTCAATACAACGATCGGGATATTCGGATAATGCACCTTTATCTCGCTCGCCGCAGCGAATATATCCCGGTTATCCATATTCGGCATGCAAATGATCAATTCGAAGTTCCGGTTCTTCAACTCATTCAAAGCCTCCTCCTCGGTAGTCACCTGCGTAAACCGGGGTGGGTAACGGAGGCTTAAGGAAGTATATTCGTTAAATATCTGCTCATCTACACGCCCGTCATCTTCCAGCATGAAGGAATCATATTTCGTAGCGATAAGCAATACATTATATATACGCTTATTCATTAGATTGGCAAACGGGGTGTCTCTGAACACCAAGTCTTTTAAGTTCGGTATACCGCTCATAATAGATTCTGATAGAATTATTCGAGTCAAATGTAAGGAAAAATAATAACTATTGAAACATGAAAGTACGCATTCTGACTCTAACTGAAGATTTTTAGGTTTTCACTGATAAAAAGTAAGCGAAACTCTTGGTCATTCCAAAGAATTACCTACATTTGCCAACAGAATGTTATCCTTTTAAAGAATATAAATGCTATGAAGACTGAAGTTATTTTATCAGCGCTAGAGGCAAAACATCCGGGAGAAAAGGAGTATTTGCAAGCAGTAAAAGAAGTGCTTTTATCAATTGAGGAAGTGTACAACCAACATCCGGAATTTGAGAAAGCGAAAATCATTGAACGCCTAGTTGAGCCGGAACGTATTTTCACTTTCCGTGTGCCTTGGGTAGATGATAAAGGTGAGATACAAGTTAACTTGGGATACCGTGTTCAGTTCAACAACGCGATCGGCCCGTACAAGGGAGGTATCCGTTTCCACCCGTCCGTTAACTTGTCTATCTTGAAATTCTTAGGATTCGAGCAAACATTTAAAAACGCTTTGACAACCCTTCCGATGGGTGGTGGCAAAGGTGGTTCCGATTTCGCTCCGAGAGGAAAGAGCGATGCCGAGATCATGCGTTTCTGCCAAGCGTTTATTCTTGAATTATGGCGTAATCTTGGTCCGGACAGGGATGTTCCGGCTGGCGATATAGGCGTAGGTGGCCGTGAGGTTGGTTATATGTACGGTATGTACAAGAAATTGGCTCGCGAGAACACAGGTACGTTCACGGGTAAGGGCATGGAGTTCGGAGGTTCTATCCTTCGTCCGGAAGCTACCGGCTTCGGCGCTCTTTATTTCGTACATCAAATGCTGGAGACTCACGGAATCGATATCAAGGACAAGACGGTCGCCATCTCCGGTTTCGGCAACGTGGCTTGGGGTGCCGCTACAAAGGCAACCGAGTTGGGCGCTAAAGTGGTTACTATCTCCGGTCCTGACGGATATATCTATGATCCGGCGGGTATCTCCGGCGAGAAGATCGACTATATGTTGGAATTGCGTAATTCCGGAAATGATATCGTAGCTCCTTACGCAGACGAATTCCCGGGCTCTACCTTCTATCCCGGCAAGAAACCTTGGGAACAAAAAGTAGATATAGCCTTGCCATGCGCTACCCAGAATGAGTTGAACGAGGCTGACGCTCGTAAGTTGATCGAGAACAAGACTTTGTGCGTAGCTGAGGTTTCTAACATGGGTTGTACGGCTGAGGCTGTAGACTTGTTCATCGAGCATAAGCAATTATTCGCTCCGGGTAAGGCTGTCAACGCCGGTGGTGTGGCTACTTCCGGATTGGAGATGACCCAGAACGCTATGCATATCTCATGGACTGCCGCCGAGGTAGACGCTAAATTACATCAGATCATGAGCGCAATCCACGAACAATGCGTAGCTCACGGTAAAGATGGCGAATATATCAATTATGTAAAAGGCGCAAATATCGCAGGCTTCATGAAAGTAGCGAAAGCTATGATGGCTCAAGGTATCGTATAAGAATAAGGTCAGTTTAGGCTAAATAAAAACATAGTTATGAATTCTTTGAACCTTAGTTATGGTTTGAGAATTTCATAACTATGTTTTTTAAGCTCATATCAGCGGACTTTCCCGGGGTTCTTAGCGATAAAATCCTTCCATCCCGTATACTTCTTTTCCGAGATCGGATTATTGGTTTGGAAATAATGACAAACAGCCGCCGCCAACCCATCCGTAGCGTCCAATTGCGGAAGCATAGACTCATCCGGTATCTTCAGATAGCGTTGTAGCATGCCGGCCACTTGTTCTTTCGCCGCATTTCCATTCCCCGTGATCGAGAGCTTGATTTTTAGAGGGGCGTACTCGAAGATCGGGATATCCCGCTCCAAGGCCGCCGCCATCGCTACTCCTTGTGCCCTTCCGAGTTTCAACATACTCTGTACGTTCTTCCCGAAGAAAGGCGCCTCGATAGCCAACTCATCCGGATGGTATTGATCGATCAAGGCCAAGACCCGTTCGAATATCTTACGCAGACGGAGATAATGATCCTCATATTTATTCAATTGCAGGATTCCCATAGCTTCCAGCTTCGGTTTATTCCCCTCGATCTTCAAGATTCCGTATCCCATCACGATCGTACCGGGGTCTATGCCTAATATAATACGGTCCTTGATCATTTAGGTAGCTCTATATCTTCCAACAGGGTAGAGAATCCTGCGATTTTCTCTTTATAACGTCCTATCAAATCTTGCTGCAAGGCTCCGCCTTCCTTACGCACCCACTCATTCAACGAATCGATATCCCTCGTATGAAACTGTACGGAAAAACTTTCACCTTCCTCATTCCGCGAATCCAAGATCCGTCTCAAATAAGGACTATAAAGGATACCGCTCTCGGAGGCTTTCGGTATATAACTATTCTTCAAATATTCCAGACACTCATCCACGATATCCTTATGGATATGAAAAGTCGTATTATAAACTATCATCTTCTTTCCTTTCTCTTGAAATTTCTTATACAAAGATAGCGCATATATCAAGAAAAGCCTTATATTTGCACATGAATTAACAAGACGGGGCATTAGCTCATCTGGCTAGAGCGACAGACTGGCAGTCTGTAGGTGATCGGTTCGAGTCCGATATGCTCCACCAATAATAAATTAAGCGGTTACAAAACAAGTAGCCGCTTTTTTTATTGATAAAAATCGTTTTGTTTTGGCGTTTTGTTGCATTTGGTGACGCAAATTTGACGCAAATAATAACGCTGTTGCGTTCATTGCATTTCCGGTTTAACACCCAGTTTAACCTTACCTCCCAAACCTCGCTAGAACCGCAGCCTTATCAAACAAAATTAGGCAGTTACCTAAAAAGATAACTGCCTAATTTTGTGAGCCGAAAGCCGGACTTGAACCGGCGACCTACGCATTACGAATGCGTTGCTCTACCAGCTGAGCTATTTCGGCAACATTTGTTTCTTTATTTCGGGCGCAAAGATACAGGGTTTATTTGACATCTGCAAGAAGATTCGCTAAAAAATCATCTAAATCTGCATCTAAATCTTTTAATAGAGGATCGTCCAGACGAAGCATATCATCATCGATGAAGAGAAGTTCCTCTATTACAACAAAATCCTCATCGGTCAAGCTAACAGAAAGAGGCTTCATGAATCGGGGGACGTCAAAAATATTCTTGGTAGACAAGATCGTAAGAACCGCCTTCACCGAAGCGGCAACCCGCTTATTGAATGCGTTCTCCTCCTCGTTCGAGTTCACCCAATCGAAGATAACGATCTTTTCGATCAAATGCTCCTCATCATCATAAATTTGCAGTTCCCCGCTTTCCGCATCAGCCTGCACATATAAGTCGCTTATAAAATTACCGGACTCATCCTTGGCCAGCTTTTCAACAGCCGACGTAAAAGCGTTCTCGATGAGGGATTGAACCTTTGCCATATTTGCGTTCATATATTAATTCTCCTTTATTCGAATATGCGTCAAAAGTAATAATAATTCACCGAATAACGCCGTTAATCCTCACCAAATTGCACATTTAGTTTCTTATCGGAACGAATTCGTTCGGCCAACGCCTGTACATAGAGTTCCAATAATTTGGTACTCTTATCATTATCACCATTATTACGCTTGAATAAATCGTATGATTTATGAGCCCACTCATAGGCTTCTTTTAAAGCTCCTCTCATCTCATGGCATAGGGCCAGATTAGAGGCCGCCTTCGCCCGGCTTTTCCAGTTTTCCGTACCCCGGTAAAGCCCGGACCAACGATCTTCCGCCATATCCCATTTCTCATTAGCCGCATAAGCGGAAGCCTCTTTCCAACGTGAACCCATTCCGGTAAAGTACCAACGAGTCTCCTTCTCCCAATGAGGAACAAAATTAGCGTAGACCTTCGCCCCGAAATATTTACCGGCCCCACGCAAAGCATTCTCCGGAGAGGGCAATACCTTATCCAAGATCGGCATATAATCCGCACTTTCCGCCCAATAAATACTATCTTTCATATGTACCGTCGCCAGTGGAGCCTCACGATCGGGAACGTAACTGCGTATCACGCCAGCCATCTGCACGTCGATCATTCCCATTACATACCCTTCGCCCAAGGTACCTACGCTTTTCTTCATATCGAACAGCAAGCGGTCGATGGAGATAACCGCATCGGCACCGGTCTCATCGCATAGCGACGCTACTTGCCCTTGGGTAAGTTTCGTATCCAGAAACGCCTGATTATCTTTTCGAACCGCATCATGGTAAAGCAATACGTCGTTAAAATAAGAAGCCTCCACGATAGCCTCCCCTAAAGTACGGCAAGCGTCAAACAGCGCACTATCCGCTTTCGCTTTGCAAGTATCTTGCCTCTCTCCCTGCAAGGTGTATTCGTAACCCGCATCCTCCGGTTGGGGGACGGCATTGTTTACGATAAGTACCTTGGCGACATTCTCAGGAAACGTCACCTCCGCAGGATTATACGTCTCGATACCTACATAATTAATCGTGCTACAAGCGGACAACAAACCCGCTATGCCTATAAAAAGAATGCTTCTCATCTTCATCTATTTAAAAGGGGGCGATTTACGCCCCCACATTATGTCAAATCACTCACAGCCTTGAAATAGCCGATAGACTCCGCGATCCCCAAGAAGGGGTCTTTCATGTCTTTCTCGTATTCCAAGCTACACATTCCCGTGTAATTAACTTCCCGCATCATACGGATCAGAGCAGGGAAGTCGATCTTTCCACGACCGATCTCGATCCCGACTCCCGCCTTCGAAGAATCCGTCACGTCCTTGATGTGCATATCGAATACCCGGGTATGGTATTTCTTCAAGTCGGCGACAGGATCACAGCCGTTTCGCAAGTCATGCCCGACATCCAGACACATACCGATACGGGGGTCTAAATCCTTCGTATGCTCCCAAACGTCCGTAGCATCGGGATACGTCTTAATATCAGGACCGTGCAAGTGGATAGCGTAATGAAAATCATACTCCTTCACTTTTTTATCCACATAGGGTAAAAGCTCGTAATTCGGGACACCGACGATTAACTTCACTCCTACCCGCTTCGCATAATCAAACGCACGATCTATCTCTTCCTCACTCTTCATATAAATAGGACCTACGGCATATCCCGTCACTTTATGGGCAGCGCATTTATCATGAAAAGCCCTAATCTGCTCATCCGTACTATTCAACGGCAAATGGAAATCCTTGATGCAAAGATAATGGATATCTAATCGTTCCAACGTCTTCAACGTCGTATCTAAATCAAAATTAACGAAAGTATATCCCGCCATTCCCAGATGGAACGGGTTTACGGCCTTCGGGGCTTTTGGCTTTACAGGGTCCGGCAAAGCGGCCCGGGCGATCGTGGAGGTACCTAATAAAAGGGCACCCGCCAATCCTTGTTTAAAAAATGTACGTCTTGAGTGTTTCATGGTCTATTACAATATTATATATAATGTATACTGTTTATCTTGGGAAAATAACGCTAAAGGTAGAGCCTACCCCTTGCTGGGAAGTCACTTCTATACGACCGCCGAGCTTTGTGACCAAAGCCTTGGAGATAGCCAATCCCAAGCCGACTCCATTGGTCCATTGCGTCAACTTGACAAAACGATCGAAAACCCGTTCCAATTGGTCGTCCGGGATTCCCTCGCCTGTATCCGTCACATAAAAGCGGATTTCCTGCTCCGTCACGTCATACCCGAAGCAAATATAACCTTTTTTCGTGTGCTTGATAGCATTCGTCAATAAATTAGTGAGGACTTGCGTTAATCTACTCCGATCGGTATAAAGCGTAAAAGGTTGGCAATCATCCAATCGAAGTTCTACATTTTCGGGCATACGTAATAAAATGATACTATAGATATCTTTCATTAAAGCCTTCATTTCATGATTCGCCAAAACGAAAGTCAACGTATTCGACTCGATTTTCGATATATCCAATACGTCTTCTATCAAGCGTTGCAACAATTCATTATTACTTTGTATAATATTGGAGAGTTCATGACGAGTTTCCGCATCTTCCTCATCGGCGATCACCTGCGAGAATCCGACGATGGCGTTCAATGGCGTCCTGATCTCATGATTCATGTTTGCCAAGAACGCAGATTTCAGGTGATCCGCCTCCTCCGCTTTCTCTTTTGCGATCTTTAATCGTATCCCCGCACGATGACGGGCATAGGCGACTATACCCAAGCCCGCACATAGTAACAACACCAAGACAAATCCTCCTCGAAGCATCAAGATACGGACACGCGACTTTTCCGCCTCTAGCTCCAGTTTCTTACTTTGTATCTCTAGTTTTTCCACCTCTCGTTGGGTTTTCAACTTCGCTAAATCCTCGTAATATTTTACCCGCATAATCGAGTCGTGCACTTCTTTAGAATCTCTGTAAGCCCTAGCCGCTTCCATCCCTCTTCCAAGCTTATAATAGAGATCCGCCTTAAAATCCTCCACTGAGACCCAATCACTAAAGCGTTTCTTATCCAAGAGCATTAGTTCCAATTTGTTCGCCAAATCAATGGCCTTCTCATATTTCCCCGCTAAAGCGTAATAATTCATCCAAAGGAATTGAGGCAGGATTTGCTCG
>NZ_FR885330.1:101100-132354 GCF_000436315.1 Parabacteroides sp. CAG:2
AGCCTCAAGTGCTGATAAACCAAGGAAGGCTCTTTTTCCGCCACGTAATACTGGGCCGAGTAATAATGATAGCGATCTTTTAAAAAAGCGACAGTATGTTCCGCATCCAATTGAGTAATGTCCTCTTTCTCGCACTCTTGTATGCAAGAATCCAATTTATTCAAATACTCCAATCGCAAATCCTTCGTAAGCAACAGCCGTAACACGTAATACCAACGCATCCTAGAGGCATTACGTTCTTCCATGCGAGATAAGATCTCCCGGCTTAATTGAATACCCTCCTCATCCAATCCTATATTAAAATAGAAATTCGCTAAAGCTTGGTTTGCCATATCCACCCCATCCGGATAATTAAAATAGGTCGCAAGATTCCTCAAGCTATCCACCTCCCGGATTACCAATCCCTGCATCCCCTCATTCGCTAAAGAATAGATATTCCATCCTTTCGCCCTACATAATTCCTCGATCCGGTTTGTCGCGATGAAAAGGGGTTCCGCTATTTTCAAATATATTCGCAAGCTATCCGGATCTTGCATATAGTAATAACGCATCAAGAATAGTAAGGCATTTCCTTTGTAATAATCGTTACGTTGCCTCTGTGCCTCTTCTAGTAGCAAATCCGCATATACTTTATATACTTTGTTATGCGTATTGGCATAAAGTAATTCGTTCAAGCGTATTAGTTTACTACTATCCGGCAAAACCTTGATTTCTCTTCGTAAGCTATCGACAAACGTGTCACCTTTCGCCCTATCCGGAATAAGCAAAGTTAGAATCAACGTCCAACAACCAATAAAAAACAATCTCTTCATATATACCTTGAAAAGTTAGCACGACTATCCATTATTCAATGCCCGGCAAGTTAATAAAAATTTAAATGCCAAGACATCAACATAAACAAGTTTAATATCACATTTTCAACTTATACAACAAAAAGCCTATATCAACCAAAAAAAGATTGATATAGGCTCTTATTTCAAAGAAACGGCCGTTCTATTTATTTTGTCAAGGCAGCGATACTTTCCTCGATAGACTTAATCTTCGATTCGGCATCGGCTTGCTTTTTCTTCTCCATCTCGATTACTTTCGCCGGGGCTTTGCTCACGAAGTTCTCATTGCCTAATTTCTTCATGACAGAAGCCAAGAAACCTTTTTGGTATTTCAATTCTTCTTGAAGCTTAGCCAACTCTTCCTCCACATTGATCAGATTGCCTAAAGGTACGGCATATTCAGTCGTACGGACCAAGAACGATACAGCACCGGCCGCTTTCTCCTCTACCTTGGAGATGGAAGAGAGATTGCACATCTTAGCGATTACGGCGTTGAACGCCTCATTGTGCTCACCCACGATCTGCAATTCCAGCGCATCCTTATTCGGTATATTCTTTTGCAAACGAATGGTACGGACACCACCAACGATCTCTTTCACGATCTCGAAAGCATCCAAATAAGCGCTATCCGCAACAGCTACTTCCGGCATTTGGGCAACCATCAAGCTCTCACCTTCCTTACGAGGCTCAAGGGCTTGCCATAATTCCTCGGTAATAAACGGCATGAAAGGATGAAGCAAACGAAGCAAGGCATCGAAGAAACCTAACGTAGCCTCATAAGTAGCCTTGTCGATCGGCTGCTGATACCCCGGTTTTACCATCTCCAGATACCATGAGGAGAACTCATCCCAGAACAATTTATAGACAGCCATCATCGCTTCGCTCAGACGATATTTACTGAAAGAGTCGTCTACCTCGGCAATCGTCTTATCCAGCTGCATCTTGAACCATTTCACGGCGATAGCGGAAGCCTCCGGCTGAGCGATCGTATCGTCTACCGTCCAGCCCTTCACCAAGCGGAAAGCATTCCATATCTTATTATTGAAGTTACGTCCTTGCTCACACAAAGCATCATCGAAAGGAATATCATTTCCGGCAGGAGCCGCAAGCATCAAGCCCATACGCACGCCGTCCGCACCGTATTGCTCGATCAATTGCAACGGATCGGGAGAGTTTCCTAAAGATTTGGACATCTTACGTCCCAGCTTATCGCGAACGATACCCGTAAAGTAGACGCTCTTGAACGGCATTTTCCCTCTGTACTCATAGCCGGCCATAATCATACGGGCTACCCAGAAGAAGATGATATCCGGTCCGGTTACCAAATCACTGGTCGGATAGTAATAATTGATTTCCTCGTTATCCGGGTTATTGATACCGTCGAACAGGGAGATCGGCCACAACCAAGAGGAGAACCAAGTATCCAATACGTCCTCGTCCTGACGCAAATCAGACATGGTCAGATTCGGGTTACCACATTTCTCTTTCGCCAGTTCCAAAGCTTTCTCTTCCGTCTCGGCTACCACGTAACCACCTTCCGGCAAGAAGTAAGCCGGGATACGGTGTCCCCACCAAAGCTGACGGCTGATACACCAGTCCTTGATATTCTCCATCCAATGGCGGTAGGTGTTCTTGAACTTCGGCGGATAGAACTTGATATCGTCCTTCATGACCGGCTCCAAGGCGATCTGGGCTAGATGTTCCATCTTCAAGAACCATTGCATAGACAATTTCGGTTCGATAGGCACGTTCGTACGCTCCGAGAAACCCACCTTGTTCTCGTAAGCCTCTACCTTCTCCAAAAGACCGGCGTTACGCAAGTCTTCCTCGATCTGCTTGCGGACATCGAAACGATCCATGCCCACATACAGGCCGGCGGCCTCGCTAAGCGTACCGTTATCGTTGAATATATCAATAGAAGGCAAATTATATTTCTCGCCCAGCATATAGTCGTTTACATCGTGCGCGGGGGTCACTTTCAAACAGCCCGTACCGAACTCTATATCCACGTAATCATCCTCGATCACCGGAATCTCACGGCCTACCAGCGGAACGATCACTTTCTTTCCTCTCAGATGTTGGTTCTTCGGGTCGTTCGGGTTGATACACATCGCCGTATCTCCCATAATCGTCTCCGGACGGGTAGTAGCAACTATGGCATATCCCTCCTCGCCTACGATCTTATAGCGAAGATAGTACAATTTGCTATGCTCTTCCTTATAGATAACCTCCTCATCGGACAGGGCCGTCAACGCCTTAGGGTCCCAATTCACCATACGCACGCCCCGGTAGATCAAGCCCTTCTTATATAGATCGACAAAAACCTTGATGACGCTTTCCGAACGTTTCTCGTCCATCGTGAACGCCGTACGATCCCAATCGCAGGAAGCACCCAATTTACGAAGTTGCTTCAAGATAATGCCGCCATGCTCTTCTTTCCATTCCCAAGCATGCCGCAAAAACTCGTCGCGAGTCAGATCGGTCTTCTTGATTCCTTGCCCGGCCAAACGATTCACCACTTTCGCCTCCGTTGCGATCGAAGCATGGTCCGTACCCGGTACCCAACAAGCGTTCTTACCCATCATACGGGCACGGCGAACCAAGATATCTTGGATCGTATTGTTAAGCATATGTCCCATGTGCAATACGCCGGTGACGTTAGGGGGCGGGATTACAATCGTATACGGCTCACGGCCGTCTGGCTTTGACTTAAAGAAGCCGTTATCCAACCAATACTGATACCACTTCCCCTCTACTTCAGCGGGATTGTACTTACTAGCGATTTCCATATTTTTATAACTAATTAGTCTTTACACATTTCTCGATCCGCGAAAGTACAAAAAATATAGACAAAAAACGCTGAGCATCGGGAAATATAGTCGGCCGAGACAATAGGCATTCCCTCTCGGACACGCCACTATTCTACAAACCACGACGTGGTTTATACAGACCAAGCCGTGGATTGTACAGATCACGACGTGATTTATAAGGACCACGCCGCTATTTTGAAAATAGAGTGAATGGCAATTACTTTTACATCCGGGGATTTGAAGGTTTATTCCTATAACAAGCAAACTATTTATAACGGTTTTTCTATTCCGCACTATTGCAGTTTCGCGTAAATGCCTGTATCTTCGCGTACTATAAAAAATAGATATGAGAAAGCGATCTGAGTATAAAGGAGGGGATAATCGACGTAAACCCTCTAAAGAACGACGGGTAATGGTAGGTGAAAGTAACACTTTGCTACCTTTCCTGTTCGAGTTATTAAAAGAACAGAGCCGTTCATCCGTGAAAGGATTATTGAGCAGGGGACAGATCTCGGTAAACGGGAAAGTCACCCGGCAGTTCGATGCCCCGCTGAACCCTAACGATACGGTCGGAATCAACTATGGAAGAGGGAAGGTGGAATTCAACAATCCGTTACTTAGAATTGTTTGGGAAGATGATGACCTCATCGTGATCAACAAGCGGGAAGGCTTGCTATCCGTATCTACCGATCGTGTTAAAGAGCGTACGGCATATCGCTTATTAAGCGATTATGTGAAACAATCCGATCCTCGTAATAAGATATTCGTTTTGCACCGTCTGGATCGGGATACGTCTGGTATCATGATGTTCGCTAAAAATCAAGGCGTAAAGGAACAACTTCAATCCAACTGGAGCGAAATGATTACCCAACGTACCTATGTAGCGGTAATAGAAGGCCGGCCGGAGAAAGATACGGATTTGATCGTTTCCAATCTTGTTGAGAATAAGAATATGCAAGTGTATGTGACGTTGGAGGGAGACGGAAAAGAAGCGATCACTCGCTACCGCCTGTTACAAACGAACAATAGCTATTCGCTTCTGGAACTGGAACTGGAAACGGGACGTAAGAACCAAATCCGCGCCCAGATGCAATCTATCGGTCACCCGGTAGCCGGCGACACCAAATATGGAGCGGAGACGAATCCTGCGGGACGTTTGATGCTTCATGCCCGTAAACTCTGTTTTATCCACCCGGTAACGGGAGAGGAAATGCGTTTTGAGACCCGGATTCCGGAGATCTTTTCATCAACAGCAAAGTAACTTTAGCAATAAATAATAAAAATGAAGAAACTCATCAGTTCGATCATGCTGGCGCTATTAGCGCTGGTAGCGCAGGCACAAATACTTACGCCTGTCAAATGGAAAATTAAACTAGACGACAAGGGTGGCGCACCCGAGAAAGAGATCGTCTTTACCGCCACGGCGGACAAAGGTTGGCACCTGTATGACATGAACCTGCCGGAAGGAGGTCCTGTATCTACATCTTTCACATTCGAGACATTGAATGGAGCTGAACTGATTGGCCAACCGGTTCCTTCTGTAAAGCCGACCACGGTTTACGACGAGCAATTCGCCATGAACCTTCGTTGGTATCCGGGTACGGTATCGTTCATCCAAAAACTAAAAATTACCGATCCCGCTAAATTCAAGGTAGAGGGCGAGGTGGAATTTATGGCTTGTAATGACGAGACTTGCCTTCCCCCAGATCAAATACCTTTCTCTTTCGATAAGAAAAGTATCCATGTAGATCCGGCGCTGGCAGCTAACAGCTCGACTACAGAGGTGGATAAAGAGGACGCCACGGCCATACAGCCGGATACGCAAGTCGTAGCGGAAGAGGCCAGCGAGTTGAACACTCCGGACCCCGCCGCAAAAAAGACACCGGCTACGACATCTCCCAAAGCGTCCGACAGCTTAACCGACAGCCCGAATCTTTGGTCTCCGGTGATCGACCAATTGAAATCGTTCGGCGACGCTACGGTATCGGCGGCAGATACCTCTTGGTTATTCATCTTCTTCGCGGGTTTCTTAGGTGGTTTGATCGCCTTATTGACTCCTTGCGTTTGGCCGATGATCCCTATGACGGTTAGCTTCTTCCTGAAACGTACGAAAGATCGTAAGAAAGCGATTCGCGACGCTATCACCTATGGATTATCTATTATCGTAATCTATTTGGTTATGGGCTTGTTGATTACCGGCATCTTCGGAGCGAGCGCATTGAATGATTTATCAACGAACGCGATCTTTAATATCCTGTTCTTCTTGTTGCTGGTAGTATTCGCAGTCTCCTTCTTCGGAGCCTTCGAGCTGGTATTACCTGCGTCATGGACTAGCAAATTGGATAGCAAGGCCGATTCAACGACCGGTATATTGAGTATTTTCTTTATGTCGTTTACGTTGGTATTGGTATCTTTCTCTTGTACGGGTCCGATTATCGGAACCTTGTTGGTACAGGCAGCTTCTATGGGTACGGCGGTAGGACCGGCTATCGGTATGTTCGGTTTCGCCTTGGCGTTATCCATCCCGTTCAGTGTCTTCGCCATCTTCCCGAATATGCTGCAAAGTATGCCGAAATCCGGCGGATGGTTGAATTCCGTGAAGGTCGTATTGGGCTTCTTGGAGTTGGCATTGGCTTTGAAGTTCCTTTCCGTAGCGGATTTAGCGTATGGCTGGCGTTTACTAGACCGTGAGGCTTTTATCGTGCTTTGGATCGTGATCTTCAGCTTATTGGGTGTTTATTTATTAGGAAAGATCAAGTTTAGCCATGATAGCGAAGTAAAATATGTATCTGTTCCTCGTCTGTTTATGGCGATTATCTCTTTCGCTTTCGCCATTTACATGGTTCCGGGACTTTGGGGCGCTCCGTTAAAGGCGATCAGCGCATTCGCTCCTCCGTTGTATACACAAGATTTCAATCTATACAAAAACGAGGTACACGCCGCATTCGACGATTATGAATCCGGTATGGCTTATGCCAAGAAGGTAAATAAACCCGTCATGATCGACTTC
Organism: Parabacteroides sp. CAG:2; assembly: GCF_000436315.1. Lineage (NCBI taxonomy): Bacteria > Pseudomonadati > Bacteroidota > Bacteroidia > Bacteroidales > Tannerellaceae > Parabacteroides > Parabacteroides sp. CAG:2. Next base: position 107,751 of record NZ_FR885330.1, read on the forward strand.
TCCGGTTTCGGTTGCGTAAACTGCCGTAAGATGGAGGCTTCCGTTTGGACGGATCCTAAGGTGAAGCAAATGCTAGAAAATGATTACGTGCTAATCACTCTCATGGTAGACGATAAGACGAAACTCCCGCAACCCATCGAGATCCAAGAGAACGGAAAGACTCGTAAGCTGAAGACGATCGGTGATAAATGGAGTTATTTGCAACGAAGCAAGTTCGGTTCTAATGCCCAGCCATTCTACATCTTATTGAATGACGAGGGACAGCCGCTCGGACCTTCATACGCATTCAATGAGGATGTTTCCAAATACATCCAGTTCCTTCAAAACGGATTGAAAGAATTCAAGAAAGAACAACAATAAAACAAACAGAGGGCCGGGTTCTACCCTGCCCTCTTTCTTTTACAATCATTATAGAATAAGTAAATAATATGGCAACTAGAGAAGAGAAGATGGAAGCCTTCGGGCAATTACTCGACATTCTGGATGAATTACGGGTAAAATGCCCTTGGGATCGTAAACAGACAAACGAGAGCCTCCGCACGAATACGATCGAGGAAACCTATGAACTATGCGAGGCCTTGATGCGTGAGGATAACACAAACATAAAAAAAGAATTAGGAGACCTGTTATTGCACATCGTCTTTTACTCCAAGATCGGCGAGGAAAAAGAAGCTTTCGATATCAAGGATGTCTGCGACAGCCTTTGCCAGAAACTGATTTACCGCCATCCACACGTATTCGGAGATACCTCCGCCGATACCGCTCAAAAGGTAGAGCAAAGCTGGGAGCAGCTTAAGTTGAAAGAAAAGGGGGGTAACAAAACCGTACTGGAGGGTGTTCCCGCTTCCCTCCCATCCGTAGTAAAAGCGCATCGTATCCAAGATAAGGCCCGTAACGTAGGTTTCGACTGGGAACAACGTGATCAAGTATGGGATAAGGTACAGGAGGAATTTAATGAGTTGAAAACCGAGATAGACAGGATGGACGCAGATAAGATGGAAGCTGAGTTCGGAGATCTCTTCTTTAGCTTGATCAACGCTGCCCGCCTATACAAAATAAATCCGGACAACGCATTGGAACGCACGAACCAGAAGTTTATCCGCCGTTTTAATTATCTAGAGGAGCACACGATCCAAGAAGGTCGTTCCTTGAAAGATATGACATTGGAGGAAATGGATCAACTGTGGAATGAGGCCAAGGCCAAAGGCTTATAAAGCAAGGATAAGGGCAAAACAAAAGGGGAACCGACATCACGTCGCCACCCCTCCCTTAACTTAAACGCCAAAACTAAATCTAAACAAAAAACACAAATAATGATAATATTTTACTTTTTCTGTTTTTCTTCCTTTTTATTGTCCCGACCACTCTTCATGAAATTCCGGACAAACTTATATTCCGCATTTCGGTACTTATAGACCTTTTCGGGAGAAAGTATCTTCTTGAATCTCTCAAAATACTCTTTTTCCAACTGTGCCTCTTTTATCTCAACATCCAGACATTCGTCTATCACTTTGTTATAATCAGCATCTGTCGGATTCTCCTTATGTCGAATTTCTTTTGATAACTTACGACATTCACGACCTACCTCAAATTTTTTCTGTCGCAACTCATTGCATAAAGGAATAAATTGTGCAGCTTCCTCAGGTGTAAGGCCAACTTCAGCCGTAATAAAAGCATTCCGCCTTGCTTCGAATGCTTCTCTATCAAAATGTCTTTGCTCTTTCTTCTCTTGTGCCGTAGCATTGAAAGAGAGTAGAACCGAAATCGCTACAAATGTAATGAAAAATATTTTATTCATACAAGTATTATTACAAAAATCTTCGATAAAATTACTATTTTAAACTTTATTCAGAATAGGAAAGTTCCTCTTCTAAAAGATAATTAGCGTATTGAGCTTCCAAATACTCCAAATACTCCTCATCTTCTTCCGCTTCAATAGCGTCTAAAGCCGTTGTCGGGACTTCCGTCCGGACCAGTAAAGAATCAGACGCAGTACTACCATCGGAACCGTTTATTCCCACGATAGCCTTGAAAAACAAACCAAGACCAGCGAATACCGCAGCCATGTACAACCACGGACGAACACGATCCATCAAGGAAATCCGTTTCGCCCTCTCCTCCGGCTTCTCGGGGAGCTGACTCATGATCCGCTCCGTAAGCCCTTCCATATACCCTTCCGGTACAGTGAAAGGATTAGTTCCTTTCAAGCGATCTAGGTTTTTTTCTTCTTTTTTCATACTTTTTCTCTTTTTATATTGCTTTGACAGCGATTCGGGCAAAAGGTTTAAACCTCTTTTGTTAAAAACTCCTCGATTTTTTTCACCGCATGATGATACGAGGCCTTCAAAGCCCCGACAGAGGTACCTAGTATCTCGGACATCTCCTCGTACTTCATCTCCTCGTTATACTTCATATTGAAAACCAAGCGTTGTTTCTCCGGCAAGGTAAGAATAGCGTTTTGCAATCTTACCTGTATCTCGTCACCATCGAAGTATTCATCACCTTTCAAACGATCCAGCAAAAAGGTATCCGCATCGTCGATAGATACGTTATTCATATTTCGCTGTTTATTCAGGAAAGTAATGCACTCGTTGATCGCGATCTTATAAAGCCATGTAGATAATTTGGCCTCACCGCGAAAAAGCTCGATGTTCGTCCAAGCTTTCAAAAATGTATTTTGGAGTAAGTCGTTCGCATCCTCATGATCCAGTACCATCTTTCGTATATGCCAATACAACTTCTCGCCATACAAGCTTACGACCTTGGCGAAGGCCTCACGTTGTCGGGCCGGGTCCCGAAGCTGTACTACAATTTCGTCTTCTGTATAGGATTGCATTTTTTCTATTTTGGGAAGTGCCCAGAACAGGACTCGAACCTGCACGATCGCAAAACCACTCGCACCTGAAACGAGCGCGTCTACCAATTCCGCCACCTGGGCTTTTTTTAATCATTCTGAAGCGCAACCTATCGGTATTGCGCATACAAAGGTAATCGTTTTTTCCAATTAGCAAGCAAATGAAAATAAAAAAAGCGACCGTCCCTTCCGGAACGGCCGCCCATATCATTAATCACGGGAGTCGATTACATCATACCGCCCATTCCGCCACCCATACCCGGGTTCATCGGAGGCATAGCCGGAGTCTCTTCTTTCTTCTCTGCGATCACGCACTCAGTAGTCAAGAACATACCAGCGATAGAAGCTGCGTTCTCCAATGCTACGCGAGTTACCTTAGCAGGGTCGATGACACCAGCCTCACACAAGTTCTCAAAACAGTCCTTACGAGCGTTGTAACCGAAGTCGCCCTCACCTTCCTTCACTTTCTGAACGATAACGGCACCTTCCTTACCTGCGTTAGCTACGATCTGGCGAAGCGGCTCCTCGATAGCGCGCTTAACGATCTCGATACCTGTAGTCTCGTCCTCGTTGTCGCCCTTCATACCTTCCAATGCATCGATAGCACGGATATAGGCAACACCACCACCGGGCACCGTACCTTCTTCGATAGCGGCACGAGTTGCGTGTAATGCGTCATCCACACGGTCTTTCTTCTCTTTCATCTCAACCTCAGAAGGAGCACCTACGTAAAGAACAGCTACACCGCCGGCCATCTTAGCCAAACGCTCTTGCAATTTCTCTTTATCATAATCAGATGTCGTATTCTCCATCTGGATCTTGATCTGGCCGATACGAGCTTGGATAGCCTCCTTGTCACCAGCACCATTTACAATGGTAGTGGTATCTTTGTCTACCGTGATCTTCTCAGCGGTACCTAGCATATCCATTGTAGCACCTTCCAATTTCAAACCTTTCTCCTCAGAGATAACCGTACCGCCTGTCAATACAGCGATATCTTCCAACATAGCCTTACGACGGTCGCCGAAGCCCGGAGCCTTAACAGCGCAGATCTTCAAGGAACCACGCAGACGATTCACTACCAATGTAGCCAAAGCCTCGCTGTCGATATCCTCAGCGATGATCAAAAGAGGACGTCCGCTCTGTACGGTCGGCTCAAGGATAGGAAGAAGGTCTTTTAATACGGAGATCTTCTTGTCATAGATCAAGATATACGGATTCTCCATCTGGCACTCCATCTTCTCTGTATCCGTTACGAAGTACGGAGAGATATAACCGCGGTCGAACTGCATACCCTCAACTACGTCAACTGTAGTTTCAGTACCTTTAGCTTCCTCAACCGTGATAACACCTTCAGTCTTCACACGTTGCATAGCCTCCGCGATCAACTTACCGATAGCCTCGTCACCATTTGCGGAGATCTTCGCTACATGCTCGATCTTCTCGAACTTATCACCTACAGCCTCAGCTTGGTTAGCGATGCTCTCTACAACCTTAGCGACAGCCTTGTCGATACCACGTTTCAAATCCATCGGGTTCGCTCCGGCAGTAACGTTCTTTAAACCGACACCAATGATAGACTGAGCCAAAACCGTAGCTGTAGTCGTACCGTCACCGGCGTTATCGTTTGTCTTGGAAGCCACTTCCTTAACTAATTGAGCACCCATGTTCTCGAACGGGCAAGTCAACTCAACTTCTTTAGCAACCGTTACACCATCTTTCGTGATGTGAGGAGCTCCGAATTTCTTCTCGATAATTACGTTACGACCTTTCGGGCCTAATGTTACCTTAACAGCATTAGCCAACTCATCCACACCTTTCTTCAAAAGGTCGCGGGCATCCATATCGTATTTAATCTCTTTTGCCATGATTGTATCTCTTTTTAATATTGTTGTTTATAAAAATGAATTAGATAATAGCTAAAACGTCTGCTTGGCGCATGATCAAGTATTTCTCACCGTCTAGTTCGATTTCCGTACCTGCATACTTACCATACAATACGTTATCACCAACCTTTACAACCATCTCCTCGTCTTTCGTTCCGTTACCTACGGCTACAATCTCACCCTTTAAAGGCTTTTCCTTTGCTGAGTCAGGAATAATAATTCCACCTAATGTTTTCTCTTCCGCAGCGGCCGGCTTAATCAGCACGCGGTCTGCTAATGGTCTAATGTTCATTTTCTTGGTATTTTAAATGTTAATAATATTACGTTTTTAGTTTATGAACTTTGTGTTCACGCCTAAGTCTATGCGAATAGTGTGCCAAACGTATTCACCCGAGTTCGACTGACAATATTTCGGACGAAATAGACAAATATCCGAAGAGATAACTGACAACTTGTCTTTTTGCATCTCTCAAAAGGATTATCAATCGACCAGCAGCGTATTCATGGAATATGCTTTTACGATCGGAGTATAGACTCGATCGCCTATGCGGATGGAAAGGGAACGATCATCACTGGTCTCATTGGCGATAATCAAGGCGATACTGTTATCCGGGTTACGGAATGCCAGCAGATTCGTATAGGCTCCTTCCGTTTCTAATTTATATGCACCGGGCTGGACATAATGGCTGACATGTTTCATCACGTAGTATTCCGGAGTATATCGATAGCTCTTGGTTTGCGGATCTACGACAACCAATGAGTTTTGCGCCCATCCCCAACGACTGATCCCTCCATTTTCCAAAGATATATTCCAATACATATAGGCAGAAACGCCATTATCCAGAAAATGTCGCATCAACCCCCAAGAATACATGGCACCCTTCCAATCGTTCTTGCCATCTCCACATTCTTGCTCGGTTTGGTAAAGCTTCAACCCGGGATAACGTTTGTGGATTCCGGCGATAGCTCCCTTACCCGCCCATTGGAAACCGACACCTTTTACATATTTACCACTAGCGGGATCTGTCAATACCGTATCAACAAGCGACTCATTCGCACGTTCCATCGTGCCGAACATAATATCCACTCCTTGAACCTGCATGGCCGGCCCGAGATAATTACCGATAAAATTAGCCAAAGAAGCCGATGTCCAACAACAACTCGGGAATATTTGCGCAGAGTTGAACTCGTTCTGGGGCATTATGGCAAAGATTGGAATTCCGTGTTTCTTATAGGCCTCGATAAATTTAGAGAAATAGAGGGCATAGGCTTTCAGGTAAAGAGAGTCTTGGATAAACATATCCGTACCTTCATGGCCGACCTTATCGGCCGACAAACCATTTCGATACTTCTCGTCATAATTCTCACCCGTATAGGCAGAGGCATAGTGTTTGTTATATTTCATCCAAGCGGGAGGGCACCACGGGGAAGCCCACAAGCGTAAGTCTGGCTGATACTTCCGAGCGTTCTTGATAAAAGGAATCAACGTTTGTTGGTCATTGGCGATGGTAAAATGTTCCATTGTGAAATCACCGTCTACCTCGTCATACGAATACCAATCACGGGAGAAATCATTTGCTCCTACAGGCATCCGGCAAATCGTGAAGTTGGCTCCGACTCCGGGGAAAAAAAGCTCTTCCATGATTTCCTCACGTACACTTGGCTCCAGCTTACTCAAGGAAAGCCAACCTAATTCATTAAAACAGGCTCCGAAACCATCAATTTGTTGTTGATGCTTTTCTGTTAGAATTGTTATATCAATATTAGGTATCGTATCCGCAAGGGCGGAGATCAGATCGGGTTGCTCAGCCCAAGGGGTATTCTCGGTTGTCGTTACCCACTCGGCACGGGGGGTGAAAGAGCAGGAAGAAAGGTATAAAGATATTGAGAGTATAAAAACAGGTATTTTCATGGTCGTTTCATTAATTTATAAGTTTAGAACCATTTAAACACGGACTACACGGATGACACGGATAAATACTAATACCGTGTCATCCGTGTAGTCCGTGTTCCATAATCCACTATTCTCTAAAAGCGTTCTATCAGCTCCTCGATAGTCACAAGGTTTTGCTCACCCGTGAGCATATTCTTTAAGTTGATTTTATTCTCGGCCATCTCATTCTCTCCGACTATCGCGACAAACGGGATTTTCTTAGCGTCCGCATATCCCATTTGCTTTTTCATTTTAGTAGACTCAGGATATAGCTCCGTACGAATCCCCGCCTTGCGAACCTTAGCGATCAACGGCAATAAATGAATCTCCTCTTTCTGTCCGAAGTTCACGAATAGAAGCTGTGTAGTCTTCAAAGACCCTTCCGGATATAAATCCAATTGGTTCAATACATCAAAGATACGATCAGCGCCGAAAGAGAAACCGACACCAGATACGCCTTCCATGCCAAATACCCCTGTCAGGTTGTCATAGCGACCACCACCTGTGATACTACCGATCTGTACGTCCAAGGCTTTCACCTCGAAAATCGCACCTGTATAATAGTTTAAGCCACGAGCCAATGTCAGATCAAGCTCTAATTCCGCACGGATTGGCGTATGAGAGATGCGCTCCAAGATAAAATCCAATTCGGCTACACCTTTCAAACCAGTCTCAGACGCAGATAATACCTCTTTCAAGGTAGCGATCTTTTCTTGATTTGAACCCTGCAGCATAATGATCGGCTGCAAACGCTCGATCGCCTCCTCGGGTAAACCCTTGGAACGAAGCTCTTCATTCACGTTGTCCAAGCCAATCTTATCCAGCTTGTCGATAGCTACCGTAATGTCTACGATCTTATCCGCCTCGCCTATGATTTCGGCAATACCGGAAAGGATCTTACGATTGTTCATCTTGATACACACACGAATGCCAAAACGATGGAACACCTCGTCCATAATCTGGATCAGTTCCACCTCATTGATCAAGGAATCAGAACCCACAACGTCGCCATCACATTGGTAGAACTCCCGGTAACGTCCCTTTTGCGGACGATCGGCACGCCAAACCGGTTGGATCTGGTAACGTTTGAACGGAAAACTGATCTCATTACGATGTTGTACCACGTAACGGGCGAACGGAACGGTCAAATCATAACGCAAGCCTTTCTCACAAGCCTTAGCAGCAAATCTCAACGGGTTCTTTTCCATTAACTCCTCATCTGAGATGCCCGCGAAACAATCTCCGGAATTCAATATCTTGAAAAGGAGCTTATCCCCTTCCTCGCCATATTTACCCATCAATGTAGAAAGGTTCTCCATGGCAGGAGTCTCTATTTGCTGGAAGCCATACAAGTGAAATACTTCACGGATCGTGTTAAATATATAATTACGTTTCGCCATTTCCTCCGGCGAAAAATCCCGAGTACCTTTGGGTATGGAAGGTTTTTGCATGATCTTATGTTTTAAATGATTATTCTGGCCGCAAAGGTAATGTTTTTTGCTCGAAATAAATAAGAAAATAACAATGCCCACTGTAAGGAGCTTACAATCGCAGTCATAAGCATCTTACAATGGGCATTCTAACATCCTTACAATGGGCATCCATGGAAAGCCTCTTCCGAGGCTTATCAATCCCGGCTTCTTCCCCCCAAGAATATCATTATATAATATAATAATGTAGCAAGCGAACCTAACGCAGCGACCACGTACGTATAAGCGGCGGAACGTAAAGCATCCTCTGCCTTATCATGCGTATAAGCATTTGTTATACCGGCATTGCTCAACCACGCCAAAGCACGTTGGCTCGCATTGATCTCGACCGGAAGCGTGATAAAGCTAAATAGCGTAGTCGTAGCGAACAAGATTATACCGAATAACAATAACTGAGGAAACGTATGCAATAATAACATACCACCCAGCAACACCCATGTCATGATATTTGAGGCGAAACTAACAACCGGAACCAAAGCCGAACGCATTCTCAACGGAGCGTAAGCGGTAGCATGCTGCACAGCGTGACCGCACTCATGGGCGGCAACCGCGGCGGCGGCGATACTATTGCTATAATAAACCGACTCACTCAAGTTCACCGTCTGGTTAGCGGGATTGTAATGGTCCGTCAGATGTCCGGGTGTAGAAATCACCTTTACATCATAGATACCATTGTCATGCAACATCTTCTCTGCGACATCTTTTCCTGTCATGCCATTCGGCATAGGAATTTTCGAATACTTCTCAAACTTGCCCTGAAGACGGGATGACACCAGCCAACTCAATAGCGCAAATCCAATAAATATAATCCAATACATGCTCATAAATTTCTATCTTATTTAGTTTTATAAAACAACGACAAAAAGTTTGCCAAAGACAAAAATGGCAGGAGACACCCCTTGAGGAATGTGGTCTTCTGCCATTTTGTACGATTTATAACGAGTTTATTCTTCTGTATATCTGACAATCGTCTGTTCACGATCCGGTCCTACGGAAACGATCTTCACAGGCACACCCAGTTCTTCCTCCAAGAAAGAAAGGTAAGCGTTGAACTCCTCAGGGAACTCGTCCTCGCTCTGCATCTTCGTCATATCCGTCTTCCAACCCGGTAATTCCACGTATACAGGTTCGATCGTATCATCGATCTCATACGGGAACTCATTAGTCTCGACACCGTTCATCTTATAAGCCACGCAAGCCTTGATCGTATCGAAGGTATCTAACACATCACTCTTCATCATGATCAATTGGCTTACACCGTTGATCATCACGGCATATCTCAAGGCTACCAAATCAATCCAGCCACAACGGCGTTTACGTCCCGTAACCGCACCGAACTCATGGCCTAATTGACCGATCTTATCTCCCACCTCATCAAACAACTCGGTCGGGAACGGACCGCTACCTACACGTGTACAATAAGCCTTGAAGATTCCATATACCTCACCGATATTCCGGGGAGAAACCCCCAGTCCCGTACAACATCCGGCACAGATCGTGTTAGAGGAAGTCACGAATGGATAAGAACCGAAGTCTATATCCAGCATCGTACCTTGAGCGCCTTCCGCCAAGACCGACTTGCCTTCCTTCAAATAGTTATTGATGACATGCTCGCTATCAATCAATTTGAATTGTATGAGGTAGTTCAAGGCCTCCAGCCATTGAGCCTCCATCTCGGTTATATCATATTCATAGTTCAATGAACGCAAGATCGCTTCATGTTTTGCTTTAGCGGCCGCATATTTCTCTTCGAAGTTATGCAACAAATCGCCCACACGAACACCGTTACGGCTAATCTTATCCGTATAAGTCGGGCCGATACCCTTTCCTGTCGTACCGATCTTTCCGGAACCTTTTGCGGCCTCGTAAGCGGCATCCAAGATCCGGTGAGTAGGTAAAATTAGGTGAGCTTTCTTAGAGATATAAAGCTGCTTGGTGATATCGTGACCACTCGCTGCCAATGATTCCGCTTCCTGCTTGAACAATAACGGGTCCAGAACGACACCGTTACCGATTACGTTTATCTTTCCACCTTGGAAAATACCGGAAGGAATCGAACGTAACACATACTTTTCCCCGTTAAACTCCAATGTATGTCCGGCATTAGGGCCTCCTTGAAAACGAGTTACCACATCGTAATTCGGAGTCAGCACATCGACAACCTTGCCTTTGCCCTCGTCGCCCCATTGCAATCCTAACAAAACGTCTACTTTCATCTTTTCTATTTTATTATAGGCTATTAATATTCTTATTTAACTGACCTTTGCAACTTAAACTTGCATTTACTGCATAGGCCATAAATGTACAAACAATAATACTCCGGCGTAAAACGAGAGACTTTCAAGTTTCTCATATCCGCTTTCAACGTACTGTTTCGCAGCTCCCGGATGGCCCCGCATCTCGTGCAAACCAAATGCAAATGCGTATCGGCATAAATCCTCAACTCATATTGCACCGACTGGACGGTTATTTGATGACGCACCACCAAACCGGCATCAACCAGTACATCCAACGTATTATAGAGTGTAGCCTTACTGACATGGAAGTTGTCTTGCTCCAACCGATCCGAAAGCATACACATATCAAAATGCCCGGGAAAAGCACATATCTCCTTGAATATAGCATATCTCTCCTCGGTTTTCCGCAGTTTCTTCTCCGTTAGATATTCGGTAAACAACGCACGTATTTCCGTATAAACTTTCGCTTCCATCTCCTAAAGACCGCACAAACGACAAAGTTAGCGCATTTATTTTAAACGCAAAGCCTTACCGATAATATTCAAACTCGAATTTTAATTCATTATAGATTTCTTGTAATTCCGGCGTGTTTCCCGCAGCCTCCTGAAATTCCTTGAAACCGTCTAGGATCCTTTCCGCATTCCCCTCGGATTGACGCCCATAAAACTTCATGGCTTGAATAGACGCTTGTTTCTCTTTCAGCGTAGATTTAAAATCCTTAGTCTCCGCTAGACTACTTAAGGTTTCTGCCAAGAAAGATCCTAAAACCACAGAAGATAAGCTGCCACCTCGCTTGAAATTCTCGGCCCAAGTAAGAAAGGCGACCGTGCGAGCGAACTCATTTTTCTTATCAGCAACCAGATCAGACGTGAAGTCCTCCATATAAGGCAGATGAACGAACAAGTTCCGGCAACAATGCTCCGCGATCTCTAAATAAGGAATCTCCTTGACCCAACGTTTCGCCTCATCCAAAGGCAACGTCTCGGCGGGTTGGAGAAAGGTCGCCAATATCTTAAACTCACGGATGTCTTCTTTCCATAAAGCCGCCGCTAGCTCTCCATTCGGTTTATGCTTACGGGCGATTCCCTTTATTTCGGGGTACGGAACCCCGAAATTTAACTTATATACGATACCTTTCTCACGCATACTCGTAGAAATCACCCCGTTCATCGCCAAACGAAGTTCCTTACGGATCTCCCTTATCTCGTCTTGTAAACTTTCCATCTATTAATCATTATAAGTCGGCAAGAAAGAATAATCACGGCCATAACGAAGCATCTGGTCCGTATAACCTTCCGTATAGTCTAAGACAATATCGGTAACCTCACCGTTAGAGTTCTTTACCTCTCTCATCACAGGGTTGACAAAACCTTTATAGGGAGCCAAGTTTAACTTAGCATAGCGCTCCAAGACCTCCGCATGCAACTCCGGATCTACTTTCACGCCGTATCCTTCAACAAGATTCTTTCCGGCCGCATAGTCACCCTCACTCTTGATACGTTGAATCTCAGCGAGCAATGTCCCAAACAACTCACGTAACCTTGGATAGTCATTCACAACCACATAGGTCTTTCCATTCCGTTTTTTCAGTTCGATCACATTCGCTTCCTTCCCTTTCTCGTAAGCCCACTTAGCGATCAACTGGCGGTTACGCATATGCGCCTCTTCTACATTCTTGCCTAGCTCGATGCGAACCAACTGGGTCATCAAGCCATTCATTATATATTTATAGTATTCCGACTTATAAGCCTCGCCGTCCGGAAGCAATCCCAGTTCCACCAGCTTCGGATCTGCCAAATAATACAGGCCAAACAAATCCGCACGGGTTTCCTCCAGTGTAGAGCTATAGGCTTTCAGCGCATCCGGGTCCGTATTTTCCAGCAATTTACCGGAACCATGTCCCAGACACTCATGTAAATCCGTATGTAGATTATCCGTTAAGAAACCGTACTGCCTCATACCGTTCCGCTCCACGTCACTCCAAACAAACTCTTCGCTAAAGCCATTTCCTTGAGACGCCTTATCATAAGCCTCCGTGATATTCTCTATCGTAACAGACTTCGAGCCATGATCCCTACGAATCCAATCCGCATTTGGCAAATTGATACCGATCGGGGTAGCCGGATAGCAATCACCTCCCAACATAGATACCGTGATTACCTTAGCGCTAACTCCTTTCACCTTCTCTTTCTTGAAACGCTTATCTACCGGAGAATGATCCTCAAACCATTGCGCATTATCACTGATGATTTTCGTACGCTTAGTCGCCTCCTTATTCGTAAAATTCACGGTAGACTCCCAGCTTGCTTTCATTCCTAACGGATCCCCATAAGTCTCGATAAAGCCATTCACAAAATCCACCTCCGAAGCTGTATCCTCTACCCAAAGGATCGAATAAGCATCGAACGTCTTCAAATCGCCCGTTTGATAATATTCGATCAATTTCCCAATGATCGCTTTCTGCGTATCATTCTCGGCGAAAGGCAAGGCTTGTCGCAATTGATCTACGATTTTTTCTATCGCGGCGGAATAAAGCCCTCCTACTTTCCAAACCTTTTCAACGACCGTACCGTTCTCTTTTACCAAACGGCTATTCAACCCGTAAGAAATCGGGGAAATGGTATCCTTTCCCATTTTCATTTGCGCATAGAAGTCCTCTACCTCTTTCTGACTGATACCTCCCCCGTAATAATTATTAGAAGAAGCTTTGATCAAATCACCGTCACCGCTTTGTACGCTACGCTTTGGCATAACGCCCGGATCAAAGATTACCGGAGCGATCTCGATCATGAACTGATCCACGTTTTGATTCTCACGAAGAGGTAACTTCTTGGCGTCGATTTGGTGAATACAATCCATCAAGAACTCAGGAGAAAACCCCGGGGCAAACTTGTCCAAGGCATAATGATGATGGATACCACTGGAGAACCACACCCGTTTCAAATAGGTTTCCAAAGCCTTGAATTGAGGGTCCTCCCGATCTCCCTTATAATTCGTATAAATAGCCTCCAATGTCCTGCGGATCGCCAGATTATAGCGTCCATTCTGATCGAAGAATATATCACGTCCCATCAAGGCCGCTTCGGAAAGATGATATAATAGTTGCTTTTGTTGCAAGGACAGGGATTCAAAACCCGGAACTTTATAGCGAAGAATCTCCAGATCAGCGAACTGATCCACTACATAATTGAACTCCTTATCGGAATTTTGAGATGCCGTATCCGACTGTTGGCCTGTACAAGCCGTCATAACCATAGCTGTCATAAGCGATAACATTATTTTTTTCATACTTACTACGATTTGCTTTTCCTATAATATATTACATCTAAAGTACATAGTTTGAAGGCCCGCATTCCAATAAGGGCCAACCGCAAAGATAGAGAATATACAGTCAATATCAAAGGTTTGAGATTTTTTCTCTACTTTTGTAAGTTCAAAAGCAAAGACAAAAAAGAGAATGGAAATAGCGGCATTAGTTTCAGGAGGAGTAGACAGCTCTGTCGTAGTGCATCAACTCAAAGAGGCAGGATACGATCCGACCATCTTCTATATCCGTATCGGTATGGAAGACAAGGATGGCTATATCGATTGCCCGGCGGAAGAGGATATCGAGATCACCTCATATATCGCCCGCAAGTATGGATGCCGGTTCGAGATCGTCTCCTTACACGACGAGTATTGGGATCGGGTGGTAAGCTATACGATCGAATCTGTCAAACGCGGTCTTACCCCTAACCCGGATATGATGTGTAATAAATATATCAAGTTCGGTTGTTTCGAGGAAAAATGGGGCAAGGATTTCGATAAGATCGCTACCGGTCATTATGCCACGACCACGGAGATAGACGGCAAGACATGGCTTTCTACTGCCAAGGACCCGGTAAAAGATCAGACTGATTTCTTAGGGCAAATCACCCGCCTACAGATACAGAAACTCATGTTTCCGATCGGGCATTTAATGAAAAGCGAGGTACGTGCCATCGCCGAGGCCCAGAAATTGCCGAGCGCCAAGCGTAAGGATAGCCAAGGCATTTGTTTCTTAGGTAAGATTAACTACAACGACTTTATAGAGCGTTATTTAGGGAAACGCCCGGGAAAAATCGTGGAACTAGAGACGGGTAAGGTCTTGGGTAAACACAATGGATATTGGTTCCATACGATCGGCCAACGTAAGGGATTGGGATTAAGTGGCGGCCCTTGGTTCGTTATCCAAAAAGACATTAAGCGAAATATCATTTATGTCTCCAACGGCTACGACCCGGAAACGCAATATGGCAAGGTGATTAATATGCAAGGTTTCGATTTCATCACGGAAGATCCATGGGGAGAATTTGAGGGTGAGAAAGAAATCACTTTCAAGATCCGTCATACCCCGGAATTTACGCATGGCTACATCCGTCGTATCGGAGATCTATATCGTGTAGAATCCGACGAAAAGATTCAAGGTATCGCTCCTGGCCAATACAGTGTAATCTACGACAAAGACCATCACTTATGTCTGGGCAGCGGCATGATTATTGATGAGACCAAGTAACACATATTCAGATTTATTCTAAATAAAAAACGGTCGCCCTATCAAAGGAAGCGACCGTTTTTATTTTTCTATCTTATTCTATTAAATAGCATACAAAGAGCTGATAGACTCACCACTACATACACGACGGATCGCCTCAGCAAACATGTCAGCGACAGATAATACCTTTACTTTCTCGCATTTCTTAGCGTAAGGAATAGAATCCGTAAAGATCATTTCCGCTAAAGCGGACTGATCTACACGAGTAGAAGCCGGATCAGACATCACAGCGTGGCTGGCGATAGCACGAACAGACTTAGCGCCATTCTCCAACATCAAGTTCGCAGCTTTCGTAATTGTTCCGGCCGTATCCACCATGTCATCAACCAAAAGGACATCCAAGCCCGTCACATCACCGATAATACGCATCTCGGCCACCTCATTGGCACGCAAACGAGATTTGTGGCAAATGACCATCGGCAAGCCTAAATACTTAGAATAGCTGCTGGCACGTTTCGTACCACCAACATCCGGAGTCGCGATACACAAGTTATCCAAAGGCAAAGACGTCTTGATATAATCCAAGAATACGGAAGAAGCATATAAGTGATCCACCGGAACATTAAAGAATCCTTGGATCTGATCCGCATGAAGGTCCATCGTAATCAAACGATTGATACCTGCCGTACTCAACATATCAGCGATCAACTTAGCGCCAATAGAAACACGAGGCTTATCCTTTCTATCCTGACGAGCCCAACCGAAGTAAGGGACTACAGCGATGATTGAATGTGCGGAAGCACGTTTAGCCGCGTCAATCATCAGAAGCAACTCCATCAGATTGTCTGAATTAGGGAATGTAGATTGTACTAAGAATACATCTCTACCGCGGATAGACTCTTCATAAGAAACAGAGAACTCACCATCGGCAAAGTGCTGGATATTCATCTGTCCCAGAGGACAACCTAAACTGTTGCAAATTTTCTCTGCAAGATACCGGGAGTTCGTTCCCGAAAACACCAAGAAAGGAGTTTGTGCACTCATTATTCCGAATATTTATCTTAAAGTGAATAGATTTAAATTGTGCCGCAAAAGTACAAAACTTATTTACAATAACCTCTTTATATTTGGAAAACTTTCTATATTTGCAACCGCAATGATGAAGTATTTACTCTATTTCTTCGTATTGGTAAGTGTATTTCTGACTTCGGGTTCTTCATCAACTCCCGAGAACCAACAGAAATACAACGATATTTACACCATGTACTCTCCGAATGAAGACAAGACGGAATACAATATCCCCCAAGCAGATATCGAACGATACGAAAAAGAGCTATACAACGGAAAACAAAGCTATAAGATGGAAGATGGCTATATCAGGGCTTCACTATTCCGCAACATCTCCACATCAAAAAACTCAAGGACAAACCTATCCTCATCCGCGGAAAGGATCGTACGGTTTATAAAAACTCAATATCCTAAAGAAAGACAAACATTCATTTCATTTTGTATAAATCCCCTTAAGTTCTCCTATGGGTACTATATCTATACTCTAAGACGTATTCTCATTTAAACTCTCTTTCCCCCTTATTTCCATCAAAAAAGTAGAAGATAGCACTTTAATGTCTGCATTCTCACTATTCTTATTTTCTAGATTTCTCAAAGGGAATAGAATAAACATCTATTTTGTTTTCTTATTGGGTCATATAGGATAGTTCTTATCAATTAATAATCAATCTAAAATGGAATTTTTATTAGACTTCATCTTACATATCGATCAGCATATGATCGAGATCGTACAAGAATATCATACTTGGGCCTACGCGATATTATTCCTAATCATTTTTTGTGAAACGGGATTGGTAGCCACCCCATTCTTGCCCGGGGATTCCCTCTTGTTCGTCGCCGGAGCGATAACAGCGTTACCCGGTATGCCTTTAGAGATAAATCTTTTAGCCTTGATATTATTCGCGGCGGCAGTATTGGGAGACTCCTGTAATTATATGATAGGTCATTTTTTTGGTCGTAAACTATTTAACAATCCCAACTCCAAGATATTCAAGAAAAGCCATTTGGACAAAACGCATGAGTTCTACAAAAAATATGGAGGCAAAACCATAATCATCGCCCGATTCGTACCGATTGTCCGTACTTTCGCTCCCTTTGTAGCCGGAATGGGTAAAATGCACTATTACTATTTCATGATCTACAACCTGATAGGCGGCGCTTTCTGGGTACTGCTTTTCTGCTATGCAGGATACTTTTTCGGAAATCTTCCTTTCGTACAGCAGAACCTCAAGCTATTGATCATAGCAATTATATTCATATCCATACTTCCTGCCGTAATAGAGGTAGTACGGGCAAAACTAAAAGCACGGAAAAGATGATGTTATTGATGGAATAAACAGTTCCGCCAAACGTATTACCATCTATAACCCACGCCCCATCTCTTCTTTTCATTTAAATCAAAGGAAAAAGTCACCTAGCTTCATCGGGCAAGTATGTTAAGTTACTTTGGCATTTCACTTAAGTTACTTGCCCGATGAAGCTAGCTGTCCCGTATCAACCACCTAACTCCACCAATGAATTATCTATACAGCACTCCTAAACTTTTCAAGAAAGCTCTTACTTATGGAGAAAAGAGAACTTTAGCATTTTGCCGGAATAAGCCGGGAGTTTCACTTGATAAGGATAAGCGTCTGTTAGCGTACTGATAGTCGTTTCCCCGGTTAACAAGTCGGTCAATTCAGCCGGTTTGTTATCCTCAAAATCAAGAGCCTTGAATGCCTCGACCGGGATATTTACCCATACACATTGGTCGGCACGGTCGAAATTCACGACCACCAGAAGTACCTCGTTCTTCCATTTGCGCAAGAACGCATACTGACGGTTCGGATTGAAATAAGGATTACCGGAGTTCGCGTACATCAAATCATAAAACGCTCCCTCGACAATAACCGGCTCGGATCGTACCACATTCAATAACTTAGCGTACATCTCACGCAACGAGCGTTCTGCCGGCGTTAATTTAGCCCCGTCAAAGAGTCCATTATTATTCCAGTTCCGCAAACTCTCGACGCTCCAATAATCGAAGATGGTCGTACGGCCATCACGTCCACTGAAACCTTCAGCGTCCATTCCTCTTTCGCCAAGTTCCTGACCACTATAGATCATAACCGGATTCGTATTCATGGCAGCGGAGACAATCATGCCCGGAATACCCGGACGAGCATCCCCCGCAAAGAAATCAGAAGCGACACGCTGTTCATCGTGATTCTCCAAGAAATTCAACATATTTTTCTGGATACCCTCCAACGATTGCCAACAATGCGATATATTACTAGCCGGAGCCTGTCCGCACATCACCGCACGAACCGTATCATAAAGACCAACCTTGTCATACAAATAATCAAAGTGTCCCGTATAAATATAATTCCTATACTCATCCGGATTATACACCTCCGCTATAAAGATCACATCACGCACCTTCTTCACCTGAGGAATCACCCAGTTCCAAAACTCTACCGGGACCATCTCAGCCATATCACAACGAAAACCATCCACCCCCTTATCAGCCCAGAACAACAAGATCTCCAACATTTTCTCCCACGTATTGGGAATGGTATTGAAATGGCAAGCACCACCGTGCATATAATCCACGCCGTAGTTCAGCTTCACCGTCTCATACCAATCGTTCTGGCTTGGATAGGCATCGAAATGATTGTTACCGGTCACCTTCGCCGGAAACTCACTATAGGCAAAATCCTCCTCACGCTGCGGATCAAAACGAAGCGTCAAGGTTTGCCCCGGAAGATAATAAAAGTTATTATTCACATCAAAAGCCTTGGACACATTATCCGTTTGACCTAAGTCCTCCACGAAAGGTTCCCGTGCGTCCGAGAAATATTGACGTGCTACATGGTTGGGTACAAAATCGATAATAACCTTCATCCCAGCCTCATGCGTACGTTTCACCAAATCCTCGAACTCACTCATACGGTTCTGGATATTATCCGCCAAATCCGGATCTATATCATAGTAATCTTTTATAGCATATGGAGATCCGGCCTTACCTTTTACTACGGCAGAATGGTCTTTCCGGATGCCAAACATGGTGTAATCGGTTTTTGTAGCGTGCTCTATCACCCCTGTATACCATACATGAGTAACACCTAGTTCTTTGATTTTGGATAAAGCCAAAGGAGTAAAAGCCGAAAACTTACCCACTCCATTCTCGGCTAAACTACCATTCATTACAGGAGATGGTCGCAGATTCCCAAACCAACGCGGGAATACCTGATAAATTACCATCTTGTTTTTTTGTTCCATTGCGTTCATCTATATATAAAGTTTTTGTGGGAAAGCGCTTTGTCCAGACAGACGATTTGTCACGGCATCAGGCCTTTCTTTCTTGCCGCGATCGCTTTCACCAAGGTTTCATATTTATTCTCATCCAACACTTTCTCAAAGCAACGGGCAGCGGCGGAATAGCCAATATTACAAATCACGTCTACATTCTCAAGATCGAATGTCTTATATAAGCCAAACTCCTCCGCTTCTATTAAGACATCACACATCTCTCGATCCTCCAGCGTATTTGCCCGGAACATATAATGATAAGAGCGCTCGGCGATATGGAATATGGTCTGCTTATATTTTTGCGGGATCAACGGGCTTACGTTCACCCCAATAATACGCTCACATTCCTCACGGATGATGGAGACCGGAAAGTTGTGAAATAATCCTCCATCCACATAATGAACGCCATTGATGACTACAGGACTGAAAATAATCGGGATACTACAAGAAGCTGTCACCGCCTCAACAATAGGACCACTCCTAAATTCATGGCTTTCGCCATTATCCAAATCAGTCGCGACAACCACCAGAGGAATTTGCAAGTCCTCGATGTTCTTGGTCCGCAAGTGTCGCCTCAAGAAATAACGAAAGCGCTTACTATCGAACAAACCCGCCTTAGGAATCTGCAACTGGGCGAATTCCGAGAACTCACGTCCGGTAAAAAGCTCTTGGATCTCCGCCGCCGAATAACCATCGGCAAACAAAGCGCCCATTAAAGCTCCCGCGCTGGTACCGACTATAATATCCGGTCTTAGCGCACATTCTTCCATCATTCGAAATACGCCGATATGCGCAAAACCTTTCGCTCCGCCTCCGCTAAGCGCCAAGCCCAACCTATAGGGTTTATGGTTTGTCTCTTCTGCCATTTATTTCTTGTCTCTTAATCTGGTAACAAATATGCTGTTTTTTTTAATTAGAAACATTATTATTAGGGAAAAAGTTTCCATCCTCTTTTATTTTTGCTACATTTACACGGAAAGCAAAGGTGTTGTCACATTGTTTTCTTAAGTATAACATTAAATCTACCATGTTATGATTACGAGTATCTTCTGGATTATCCCGTTAGCGTCTGTCCTAGCGCTAGCATTCGCCTGGTTCTTCTTCAGGCAAATGATGAAAGAGAGTGAAGGAACTGAGTTGATGAAAAAGATCGCCTCCTTTGTACGTGAAGGGGCGATGTCGTATCTGAAACAGCAATACAAAGTAGTCGCCTCGGTTTTCGTTGTCCTAGTAATCTTATTCTCTATTATGGCCTATGGCTTCCATGTTCAAAACGAATGGGTTCCGATCGCCTTCCTGACAGGAGGTTTCTTTTCAGGATTAGCGGGTTTCTTAGGCATGAAAACAGCGACTTATGCCTCGGCCCGTACAGCGAACGCAGCCCGCACTTCCTTGAATAAAGGTTTACAAGTGGCTTTCCGAAGCGGGGCGGTCATGGGCTTAGTAGTCGTTGGGCTTGGATTGCTGGATATCTCATTCTGGTATATCCTGTTAAATGCTTTCATCCCAGACGAGGCTTTGGACCCGACCCATAAACTCACCATTATCACGACAACCATGCTTACATTCGGAATGGGTGCCTCCACGCAAGCCTTGTTCGCACGTGTGGGAGGAGGAATCTATACGAAAGCCGCCGATGTCGGAGCGGATTTAGTAGGTAAAGTTGAGGCTGGGATCCCGGAGGACGATCCTCGTAACCCGGCGACAATCGCCGATAACGTAGGCGACAATGTAGGTGACGTCGCCGGTATGGGAGCCGACCTATATGAATCTTATTGCGGTTCCATCCTAGCGACCGCCGCATTGGGAGCCGCCGCATTCGTTTCTTCCGGAAGCGTAGAATTACAATATAAGGCGGTTGTCGCCCCAATGCTTATCGCCGCTGTCGGTATCATTTTATCTATTATTGGTATTTTCGCCGTCCGTACGAATGAGAACGCGACGATCAAGCAACTACTGAAAGCCTTAGCCATAGGAACGAACTTGAGTTCCGTATTGATCGCTATCTCCACGTTCGGGATTCTTTATGTATTAGGCATGGAGAATTGGTTCTGGATCGGTTGTTCCGTGATCGTAGGTCTGCTAGTCGGAATCGTGATCGGGCAAGCGACGGAGTATTATACCTCCCAGTCCTATAAGCCGACCCGGCTGGTTTCCGAATCGGGGCTGACAGGCCCGGCAACGGTTATTATCTCCGGTCTCGGACTAGGGATGCTCTCTACGGCCATCCCGGTACTTGCCGTCGTGGTCGGTATTATTTGTTCCTTCTTGTTCGCCTCCGGATTCGACTTCACGAACGTGGGCATGGGATTATACGGAATCGGTATAGCTGCCGTAGGTATGCTATCGACCTTAGGTATTACGTTGGCTACAGACGCTTACGGTCCCATAGCGGATAATGCCGGAGGCAACGCCGAGATGTGTAACCTAGGGAAAGAAGTCCGCAAGCGTACAGACGCATTGGATTCATTAGGAAATACGACTGCCGCTACAGGTAAAGGTTTCGCTATCGGTTCCGCTGCGTTAACCGGCTTGGCTCTGTTGGCCTCTTATGTAGAAGAGATCAAGATCGGTTTGCTCCGTTTAGGAGAGACCGTCCTGAACTTTACCGATGGCAGGAGTATCGAAATATCTAAAGCCTCATTCTCGGACTTTATGGTATATTATGATGTTACCTTAATGAATCCTAAGGTTTTAGCCGGAATGTTCCTAGGTTCCATGATGGCATTCATGTTCTGTGGCCTTACGATGAACGCTGTAGGACGTGCGGCCGGGCACATGGTGGAGGAAGTTCGCCGTCAGTTCAAGGAAATCAAGGGTATTCTGACTGGAGAGGCACAACCGGATTATGCCCGTTGCGTTGAGATCTCGACGAAGGGAGCGCAACACGAAATGGTACTTCCCTCCGTTTTAGCTATTATCGCCCCCATCTTAACGGGACTCATATTTGGTGTGACAGGCGTTGTCGGACTATTGATCGGTGGATTAAGCACGGGCTTCGTATTAGCCGTATTCATGGCGAACGCCGGAGGAGCATGGGATAACGCAAAGAAATTCATCGAGGAAGGAAACCACGGCGGCAAGGGTAGCGAGGCGCATAAGGCAACCGTTGTCGGCGATACGGTTGGCGATCCGTTCAAAGACACTTCCGGCCCGAGTTTGAATATCCTTATCAAGTTGATGAGCATGGTAGCGATCGTGATGGCGGGATTGACGGTGGCTTGGAGTTTGTTTTAATAGTTGACCGTTAGTAGTTGGCAATTGACAGTTAGAGAAGTAAATCGACAATTTAATAGAGAAAACTAAATAATTGTCAATCATTGACTGTCAATTGTCAACTGTTTTGTATTTTTGCGTCGTAAAAACATAAAACAATTCAACAATGTCAATCTCACGCTTTAATGCTGTGGAGAAGGCATCCAACCGAAAGGCCGTGGAAGCCGTTACTCCCGAACACAAAGTATCTGAGTACTATGGCGAGAATGTCTTCAACCGGAAGGCGATGCAAAAATATCTCTCCAAGGAAACGTACAAAGCCTTGACCCACGCCATTGACAATGGCACACCTATCGACCGGGAAATCGCCAATCATGTGGCAGCCGGCATGCGTATGTGGGCACTGGAAAAAGGAGTCACTCATTATACCCACTGGTTTCAACCGCTTACCGATGGCACCGCCGAGAAGCACGACGCTTTCGTGGAACACGATGGTAACGGTGGCATGATCGAGGAGTTCAGCGGCAAATTGCTTGTCCAGCAAGAACCGGACGCTTCCAGTTTCCCGAACGGTGGACTTCGTAATACCTTCGAGGCCCGCGGCTACTCCGCTTGGGACCCCTCCTCTCCCGCTTTTATCGTAGATGACACACTTTGTATCCCAACCGTATTTATCGCTTATACCGGCGAAGCACTGGATTATAAGACCCCACTGATCCGCTCTATCGAAGTATTGGGAGAAGCCGCCAAGGACGTATATAGATATTTCGATGAGGATGTCAATAAGATAATTACTTACCTAGGTTGGGAACAGGAATATTTCCTTGTTGACGAAGACTTGTATTCCGCTCGTCCGGATCTCTCACTGACCGAGCGTACCTTGCTCGGACATGAGAGCGCGAAGAACCAACAATTAGACGACCATTATTTTGGCGCTATCCCCTCTCGTGTACAAGAATTCATGAAAGACTTGGAAACCGAATGCTATAAACTAGGTATCCCGGTAAAGACCCGCCATAACGAGGTAGCCCCCAATCAGTTCGAGCTAGCTCCCATTTACGAGGAATGTAACCTAGCCAACGACCATAACCAATTGTTGATGTCGGTCATGAAACGTGTAGCCCGCCGTCATAATTTCCGTGTATTATTGCACGAGAAGCCATTTAACGGGGTAAACGGTTCCGGTAAACACTGTAACTGGTCTATGGGAACAGATAAGGGGGTAAATTTATTCTCTCCGGGTAAAGACCGTGAGGACAACCTGCGCTTCATCACTTTCGTGGTGAACACCATCATGGCCGTTTATAAATACAACGCTTTATTAAAAGCGAGTATCGCTTCCGCCACGAACGCGCACCGCCTAGGCGCGAACGAGGCACCTCCCGCTATCATCTCCACTTTCCTCGGAACGCAAATCAGCGAGATCTTGGATAAATTCGAGAATAGCTCTATCGAGGACGCTATCGAGGTAGACGATAAAAAGGGCTTGCATCTTGGCTTCGGGCAGATCCCCGAACTGCTGTTGGACAATACGGATCGTAACCGTACCTCTCCTTTCGCTTTCACCGGAAACCGTTTTGAGTTCCGTGCCCCGGGCTCTTCCGTGAACTGCGGATCGGCCATGTTAGCGTTGAACTCCGCCGTAGCTTATCAATTGCAACAATTCAAGAAGGACGTAGAGGCTTTGCAAGCGGAAGGAAAAAGCAAGGAAGTAGCGATCTTCAAGGTGCTGAAAGCCTATATCAAGGAATCTAAGCCGATCCGCTTCGATGGGAACGGTTATTCGGACGAATGGAAAGAGGAAGCCGCCAAGCGAGGTCTGGATTGCCAAAATAGTGTTCCCTTGCAATATGACGCTTATCTTAAACCGGAGTCGATCGAGATGTTCACGTCTACCGGCGTACTTACCCAGAAAGAATTGGAAGCGCGTAATGAGGTAAAATGGGAAGTCTATATCAAAAAGGTACAGATCGAGGCTCGGGTATTAGGGGATTTATCCTTGAACCATATCATCCCGGTAGCCGTTCGCTACCAGAGCGTATTGCTGGATAATATAGCGAAGTTGAAAGAGACATTCGGCGATGACCCGGAATTCCGCAATATGTCGGAAGAGCCC
>NZ_FR885330.1:132378-205464 GCF_000436315.1 Parabacteroides sp. CAG:2
GGAAGAGCCCCGTCGCTTGGTTCGTAAGATAGCCGGGCATATCTGTGCCGTGACCAAGAAAGTGGATGAGATGGTAGAGGCCCGCAAGAAAGCGAACCGCTTGACCGATATGCGGGAAAAGGCGATCGCTTACCACGACTCGGTAGCCCCTTATTTGGATGAGATCCGTGACCATATCGACGATCTGGAGCTGATGGTGGACAACCAGATGTGGCCGTTGCCGAAGTATAGGGAACTCCTGTTTATCCGATAAAAAACACCAGTACTGGCGTTGCCTTGCGCCAGTATCGGCATAGCCTCACACTGATATAGGCGCAGCCTTACACCGATACTGGCATAAGGCTACGCCTATACTCCCGTTTACCACTTCACATAAGAAGCATTCATCAAGAAGTCATAATCATGTTTCATCGCTTGCAACGGTGTCATATTATAACGCTCTTGCTCAATGAAGTAATCCTCTAATCCGGCTTTCTCCGCCACAGCGAATAAGGATTTGAAGTCTACGATTCCGGCGCCCATCTCTGTGCTGCCCTTTCCATCTGCGTTCGCGTCTTTCAAGTGCCAGTTGGCGAAACGACCGGGATAACAGTTCACGTAATCATGACATTTAAAACCGCCATACACTAATTGAGCCGTATCGATCTGGAAAGTAACCAGCCCTTTGTCCGTATTCTCGATCATCACGTCGAACGGGATCTTTCCTTCCAACTCATGGAATTCATCCACATGGTTATGGAAAGCGAAACGCAACCCGTTCGCCTTTGCGATCTCACCACATTTATTAAATTGATCCGCTAAACGCTTCACGTCCGAAAGGCTCTTGATATCTTTGGAGGGATAACCCGCCTGAACAATCCATTTACAGCCTACCTCTGCCGTATCGGCGGCATTCTTTTTCCAGAAGTCCCATCCCTTGGTATCACCCTCCGCCAGCAAACCGCTTCCGGTATGGGAACCTACCATACGGGCACCCAGATCCGCCAGATATTTCTTCATCTCGGCCGGGGATTTCCCATAGAATTTGCCATCCCGGTAACCGGCGGCTTCCATCCGTTTATAACCGATATCCACCAAAGCCTTCATCGTACCGTCAAAATCCGTCTTCAAGTCGTCCCGGACACTATACAACTGTACACCTATCGCTTTCTCTTTCTTAGCCAAGATAGAGGCAAAGCCGTTCGGTACTACACTCAGCGCAGCCACAGCGGCACCCGCTTTCAAAAAATTCCGTCTCGTTATCATCATACTATTCTTTAAGATTAACGGCGCTAAAGGTAGCAAAATTATTTCTACTTTCGCGCACATTTAAACAAACGATCATGCAAGGAACAAAAAATCTGACCGAAGGGGTCATCTCCCGGCAACTATTCAATCTGGCGATGCCGATCATGGGTACCTCATTTATCCAAATGGCCTATAGCATCACCGACATGGCTTGGGTAGGCCGGTTGGGAAGCGAGGCCGTAGCCGCTATCGGCGCCGTTGGTATCCTTACTTGGATGACGAACTCGATCTCTTACTTGAATAAAGTAGGCTCGGAGGTGAGTGTCGGGCAAAGTATCGGGGCGCAAAACGTGGAAGATGCCCGAGGATTCGCTTCCCATAACCTAACGATCGCCTTGATCCTCTCGCTTTGCTGGGGATTCTTGCTATTCGTCCTCGCTCGTCCGATTATCGGCTTCTACAAACTGGAGGAACCGATTGCGTTGAACGCCGTGGAATATTTGAGAATCGTCGCTTCCGCATTCCCATTTATCTTCCTCTCGGCGGCGTTTACCGGGATTCATAATGCCTCGGGATTGAGTAAGATTCCATTTTATATCAGCGGAACAGGTCTTTTACTGAATATGGTGCTAGATCCTTTATTTATACTCGGCTTCCATTTGGGTACGGCAGGTGCGGCTTGGGCTACGTGGATCTCCCAAGCGGTGGTTTGCGGACTATTCGTCTATCAGCTAAAATGCCGCAATAAATTGTTCGGTGGATTCCCTTTCTTTGTCCGTTTAAAGGAACGCTACACCAAGCGGATCTTCCAATTGGGCCTGCCGGTAGCGTTATTAAATACGTTCTTCGCGATCATCAATCTTTTTATGGCCCGTACAGCTTCCACCTACGGAGGGCATATCGGTTTGATGACGCTTACGGCAGGTGGACAAATGGAGGCGATCGCATGGAACACCTCACAAGGCTTCAGTACGGCCCTCTCCGCTTTCACCGCCCAGAATTACGCCGCACACAAGAAAGAACGTATCCTGACCGCTTATCATACGACGCTTAAAATGACTTCGATCATCGGCGTGCTCTGTACCTTGCTATTCGTCTTTTACGGTAGCGAGGTCTTCTCACTGATCGTGCCGGAGCAAGCCGCTTACGAGGCTGGCGGCATATTCCTCCGGATCGATGGCTATTCGATGATCCTCATGATGTTGGAAATTACCACGCAAGGCATGTTCTACGGTACCGGCCGAACGGTTCCACCGGCGATCATCAGCATCTCGTGCAACACCCTGCGCATACCTTTGGCCATCGGGCTGGCGGCAGCGGGACTGGGTATTACGGGTGTTTGGTGGGCGATCAGCCTTTCCAGCATGCTAAAAGGTATCGTCGCTTTCATCTGGTTCAGTATCTTACAGAAGAAGATCTTGTAAGCGGAACAATTCTTACCGATTTTCCGTACATTCGCGATTAAAATGACATTCAATAAAAAAAACAACCTATATGGATAACAAATTCAAACCGGAAACCCTGTGTGTACAGGCCGGTTGGCAACCCAAGAAAGGAGAACCCCGTGTCCTCCCGATCTATCAAAGCACGACATTCAAGTATGAGACGAGTGAGCAGATGGCTAAATTGTTCGATTTGGAGGAAAGCGGCTATTTCTATACCCGCCTTCAAAACCCGACAAACGAGGCTGTAGCCGCCAAGATCGCGGCGTTGGAAGGTGGCGTGGCTGCCATGCTGACCTCATCCGGGCAGGCCGCTAGCTTTTTCGCTTTCTTCAATATTTGCGAGGCTGGCGACCATATCGTAAGCGCAACCAGCATTTATGGAGGTACTTATAATCTACTGGCCGTTACCTTGAAGAAGCTGGGAATCGAATGCACGTTCGTAGATCAAGACGCGAGCGAGGAAGAGATCTCCAAGGCGTTCCGCCCGAACACGAAAGCGATGTTCGGCGAGATGATCTCCAATCCGGGCGTTATGGTATTGGACGTGGAGAAGTTCGCCCGCATCGCCCATAATCATGGCGTACCCTTGATCGTCGATAATACGTTCGCCACGCCGATCAATTGCCGTCCGTTCGAATGGGGAGCGGACATCGTCACGCACTCCACGACCAAATATATGGACGGCCATGCCACGAGCGTAGGCGGTTGTATCGTGGACAGCGGCAATTTCGATTGGAAAGCGCATGCCGAGAAGTTCCCGGGACTTTGCCAACCGGACCCTTCTTACCACGGATTGACCTATACCAAGGCATTCGGGAAATTAGCGTTCATCACGAAAGCGACTAGCCAACTGATGCGTGACCTTGGAGCGATCCAATCCCCGCAAAACGCATTCCTATTGAATCTGGGATTGGAGACCTTGCATCTTCGTGTACCGCAGCATTGCAAAAACGCCTTGGCGGTAGCGCAGTGGCTACAGAAATGTGATAAGGTAGCTTGGGTTCATTATCCTGAATTGGAAGGCAATCCGTACCATGAACTCGCCAAGAAGTATCTACCGAATGGCTCTTGCGGCGTATTATCCTTCGGATTGAAAGGTGGACGTGAGGTGGCGATCAAGTTTATGGATAGCTTGAAACTCGCCGCTATCGTAACTCACGTAGCGGATGCCCGTACTTGCGTGCTTCACCCGGCCAGTCATACGCACCGCCAGTTGAGCGATGAGCAATTGATAGAGGCTGGCGTAGCTCCGGACTTAATCCGCTTCTCTGTAGGTATCGAGAACGCCGATGATATCATCGCCGATATCGAGCAAGCGTTGAATAAATAAGACTTCAGTGCCACGCTGATGGCACACCCATGTCATCGGCATGGCACACCCGTTCCATCAGCGTGGCACACCTGCTTCTCCAGCATGACACTGCTATAAGTTCCTAGATAGGCAGGAATCTCCCCAGACGCACCACCCAATTTGTCGTAATCCTCCCTAGGCTCGTTACCGGATGTTCCTCACGCAACAAATCCTCACGGAACTCACGAAGAATAAGCCAATCCGCCTGTTTCACCCAATGCCGGAAAACCGGATTCTCCACATGGCTTTCCGAAATGGATAATAACGCATCCAGATCAAAACAATCAGCGACAACGCCTGCGCCAGACAAAGAGGCATCGTAAGCATTGCAAGCTTGCTCAATATGTGTAGGAACCATCAATACAGGTTTATTCAGATACATCGCCTCACATACGGATTCGAACCCGGCGGTCGTAGCATAAGCCTTCGCCCCCGACATATAACGTAGAAACAACGTATCATCCAGCTGATGGAAAGAAAGGCAATCGTCTATTATCACCTCGGCTCGCTGATCTTTCTTATCCCAAAAGAAATGCATCGGAACCGAAGGATGACGGGAATGCCAAGAACGGATCTCCTCACTAAACCCGCTATTCAACAAATAACCATGCAAATAACTGCCGTTCGAGGGAACCGCATCCAAGACTTCTTGCCTTAATAAAGGAGGAACCACGACTATTCCTCCCAACGGCGCCTCACGCATCTTCCGAAAAGACAAGGCTAATTTTTTGACGGAGCCTATCGCCGTTAATCTCGTAAAAAATCGTAGCGACGCCAACGACAATGTGCTCTGCTTCGGGAAAACGAAGTCCGGATGCAAGAATAGATATTGATGGGCGATACATACCATCGTCGCTTTCGGACGGAAAAGTAAGTAAGTCAGCCCCGTCAGCAGCTCGTAGAAATTCACGACAACATCCGCATCCGTCTGCCGAATCATCCGGTCGATATAACGGATACTTCCCATGTATTTGTGCAGACGCAATACATTATATAATACGCTACGCATCAAACTCACTTGTTTATTCTTAGCCGTCGGTAAAAAATTCGGACTCTCAAACGGATATACCGGCGATTGTATCTTATTCAAGAAGAAATCCGGCAAACGGCGGGCCGGACTTTTTCCTACCAACACACCAACGATCTCATGTCCTTCGGCCATCAATTTCTGGCGTAAGGATAACGCTTGGGTCAAGTGCCCACGTCCCTCACCTTGTATGATAAACAGGATTTTCATACGGCATCCGCATATAGTTGTACATTATTATATGTAACAATATCCCACTCTCCTTGTTCATCCTCCACGAGAGCGGTCATGCTTTCCACCCAATCGCCGGAATTTAGATAATGCACATTACCATACCATACGTTCGCCGCTTGGTGAATATGGCCGCAAATAATCCCATCCAAATGCTTGGCCTCCGCTAAGCGTACCAACTCTTTCTCAAACTCCGAGATATAAGAGACCGCACTTTTCACCCGGTGTTTCACCTCTTGGGATAAAGAGAAATAAGGTTTTCCTTGCCGCTCTCTACGATGATTGTAAACCTTATTCAACCACAATAAAAAAGTATACCCCACATCCCCAAGCATGGCAAGCCAACGCATATGGGTCGTAACCGTATCGAAAATATCGCCATGTGTCACGAAATAGCGTTTTCCTTGTCTCGTCTTCAGCAAATAATCCTTTACGATCGATATATTGGAGAACTTAAAAGGAGCCAAGCTGTCGAGAAAATCATCATGGTTCCCCACTACATAGATAATCTCCGTACCCCTTTTCTCCATCATCTTCATCAATACCTTAAAGAAATCGGTATGCTTTTGTTTCCAGCGTTTACCGGATTTCTTCAATTGCCAGCCATCGATGATATCACCATTCAGAATCAATCGATCGCAATCTACGTGCTTGAGAAAATGGGTGACCTCCTCCGTCCGGGAATGTTCCGATCCCAGATGGATGTCCGAGAGGACAATAGTCGGATAGTACTTTCTTAATATCATCTTTTCCTTGTTTAAGATGATACAAAAGAACACCTTCGGTATTACAAGTTCACGACAACCTAGTGAAAAAGACATAACAAAAAGGCCAGCTCTTCACAAAGCCGGCCTTTTCTCGTTTAACTTTAAATATTAAAAAATTATGATGACATTTTACTTTACCTATTCTTCTGATTGAGTAGCCTCGTAAGCCTTTAACAACTTCTCTTGTACATCGGCAGGAACTAACTCGTAACTAGCGAACTTCATCGTAAAGGAAGCACGTCCGCCCGTAATGGAACTTAGTGAAGTAGAATAGTTAGACATCTCTTTCAAAGGAACTTTCGCCAATAGTTTCTCAAATCCCTTCTCGCTATTCATACCCATAATCAAGGCACGGCGTCCTTGCAAGTCACTCATCACATCTCCCAGATAATCGGCAGGAACGGAAACCTCGACATCGTAAACAGGCTCCAAGATCTTAGGGCCAGCCTCCTTGAAGGAAGTACTGAAAGCATTACGTCCGGCAAGCATGAAAGAGATCTCATTACTGTCTACCGGGTGCATCTTACCATCGTATACGCAAATACGCACGTCGCGAGCATACGAACCCGTCAACGGCCCTTGCTCCATACGAGCCATGATACCTTTTAGGATAGCCGGCAAGAAACGAGCGTCGATAGCACCACCAACGATACAGTTTACGAACACGACTTTACCACCCCAATCCAAATCGATTATTTGAGTATCACGAACATTCATCTTATACTCCTGTCCGCCGAAACGGTAGGTATCCGGAGCAGGCATACCTTCATAATAAGGCTCGATAATCAAGTGAACTTCACCGAACTGGCCTGCGCCACCAGATTGTTTCTTATGGCGGTAATCCGCACGGGCCGCTTTCGTAATCGTCTCACGATACGGGATCTTCGGCTCCAGATATTCGATCGGCAATTTATCATTATTCTCGATTCTCCATTTCAATGTACGAAGATGGAACTCACCTTGACCGGAAACGATTGTCTGCTTCAATTCCTTGGACTGCTCGATTACCCATGTCGGGTCTTCCTCGCGCATACGTATCAAGATTTCCATCATCTTCTCGGCGTCAGCCTCATTCACCGGCTTGATAGCACGACGATATTTCGGATCCGGATATTTAATGAAGTCGAAACGATAATCACAACCCTTTCCGTTCAATGTATTACCACGGCGAACATCCTTTAACTTAACGGTCGCTCCAATATCACCCGCCACCATTTCCGTAACCGGGGTACGAGTTTGTCCGGCTACCGCAAATAACTGTGCGATACGCTCCTTGGAACCACGATCGGCATTCATCAAATCGTCACCTTCTTTTACTTTTCCTGATATCACTTTAAAATAGGAAACCTGACCAATATGAGGTTCCACGGTAGTCTTGAAGAAGAACAAGCTAGTAGGACCATTCGAGTCCGGAGTCACCTCTACGCCTTCCGTAGTAATCAGACGAGGCATCTTGTCGGTACAAGGAACCACGTTACCCAAGAACTCCAACGTACGACGAACACACATATCACGACCGGCACATACGCAGAATACCGGGAACATACCGCGAGTAACCAAGCCCGCACGGATACCGGCACGCATATCATCCTCGCTCAAGGCACCTTCCTCAAAGAATTTCTCCATCAAAGTATCATCGTTCTCAGCGGCGGCTTCCACCAAGGCTTGATGCAACTCCATCGCCTTATCCATTTCCTCGGCGGGGATTTCCAATACATCAGGAACTCCACCTTCCGGTTTCCAACGATACATCTTCATTTTTAATACATCCACCACGGCATTGAAAGAAGAGCCGCAGCTAATCGGATATTGGATCGGAACGATCTTACTGCCCCAACGGTCTTTCAACTGGGCGATGGTTCCCTCATAGTCGGCTTTATCATTATCAAGCTGATTGACAACGAAAATCACCGGTTTATGAAATTGTTCAGTATACCGGAACTGGTTAATGGTTCCAACCTCAACACCGTACTGGGCATTCAATACCATCAGTGCCGTATCCGTGACATTCAGAGCGGAAACAGCTCCTCCCACGAAATCATCCGAACCCGGACAATCGATGAAATTCAGCTTCCGATCCTGCCACTCAACACTGAAAACGGTTGAGAAAACTGAGTATCCATACTCTTTCTCAACCGGGAAATAATCGGACACCGTATTTCCTGCCTCAACGGAGCCGCGACGTTTTATAACTCCACCCTCGTAAAGCATAGCTTCAGCGAGAGTGGTTTTCCCAGAGCCCGAACTTCCCAAGATAGAGATGTTCTTAATTTCATTTGTTTGGTATACTTTCATGATATCAGGATTTATTTGAGTTTAACAATACGTTTATTTGGCGTGAATCACTTTCACGAGGGCGCAAATTAGAGATTGTAAAGGAAAAAAGCAATTATCGCCCGGTGTTTGAGAACTATGTTGTGCAGCAGCAAGGTTTTTTGAAATTTAAATTATATCTTTGTGTAAAGATATAATTGTGTCCATACAGATGGCAGGTTTATACATCCACGTTCCTTTTTGCGCCAAGCGGTGTTTATACTGTGACTTTTTTTCCAATACGGAGATGAAGTATAAAGAGCCGTATATAAACGCACTTATAAAAGAGATGGAATTGCGGAAGGGATATATAGGAAACGAAGCATTAGAAACCATTTACTTCGGGGGAGGCACCCCCTCTCAATTAGACGAGAAGGATTTTGGCAAGATATTCGAGGCCATCTATCGTCATTTTGATGTAGCCGAGCAAGCGGAGATTACCTTAGAGGCGAATCCGGATGACATGAAACGAGAATATGTATCGCTTCTCCGTAATTATCCTTTTAACCGGGTCAGTATGGGTGTACAGAGTTTTCATCCGGAAGATTTGCGTTTTCTGAATCGTCGCCATGACCGGGAACAAGCGATTAAAGCAGTAGAACTATGCAAGGAATATGGGATTACAAATATCAGTATCGATTTGATCTACGGACTCCCCAACCAAACGCAGCAAGCATGGGAAGAGAATTTGCGACAAGCGATCCGGTTGGATGTTCCCCATCTTTCCGCCTACCACCTCATTTACGAGGAAGGTACCGCACTTTACAAATTGCTGGAAGCGGGAAAAGTGACCCCCATAAACGAGGAGTTAAGCGTCTCGTTCTTTTCCACATTAATAGATCGGTTGGCAGAAGCAGGCTATTTGCATTACGAGATATCTAATTTCGCCCGTCCCGGGTTCTTCTCCAAGCACAATAGCTCCTACTGGACCGGAAAGAAATATCTAGGCCTCGGTCCTTCCGCCCATTCTTATAACGGGATAGACCGGGAATGGAATCCATCTTCTCTACCTATATATATAGAAGGTATAGAAAATGGGCATCCGACAATAGAATCCGAGGATTTAGACCTATGCACCCGGTACAACGACTTCATCATCACCGGCCTTCGAACCATGTGGGGAGTCTCTTTCGCTGATATCCAGACAAAATTTGGCAGGAAGCTCCTTTCTTATTGTCAAAAGCAAGCTCAACCCCATATCAACCAAGGTCTCTTATTACAAACCGGTGACAAATTGATTTTATCCAAGTCAGGAATCTTCGTTTCCGACGGAATCATGAGTGATCTACTTTGGGTATAAAAATTAACAAAACCACCACTTTCTCCAACAAACCTGTTAGTTAAAAGTACATTTCCTGCACATTTTCACGATTTTTGAGAAATAAAACGACGCATATTAAAAAACTATTACATATATTTGCAGCATCAAAAACAGCAAACAGTGCCATATTTGTATATAATATCAGGTTGCAACGGAGCAGGAAAAACAACAGCTTCCTTCACGATTTTACCAGAAATGCTAAAATGTAGGGAGTTTGTTAACTCAGACGAGATAGCCAAGGGACTTTCCCCTTTTAATGCAGACAGTATAGCCGTCGCCGTTGAAGCTAGTCGTATTATGTATAAGCGGATAAAGGAACTCATCGGTGCTGGTGAGACTTTCGCAATGGAAACTACGCTGGCCACCCGTTCAGTCGCAAACCTGATACGGGAAGCACAAAGGGAAGGTTATTATGTTACATTGCTTTACTTCTGGCTGAATACGCCGGATCTAGCTGTGGAACGTGTGAAAATGAGGGTAGCCGCCGGAGGTCACAATATTCCGGAAGCAACGATACGGCGTCGGTATGAGGCCGGTATCCACAATTTATTCGAGCTATACCTTCCTATTAGTGACTATTGGATGATAACTGATAATTCGATGTCTCCCATGGAAGTGATCGCCAAGGGATTCAAGAATGATAAAAGGGAAGTGTATAATCTAGATATTTTTACAAAACTTGAACATCATGAATGAGCAAGAAGTTAGAGAATTCGAAGAGAATATAGTAAAAGGTGCAAATATAGCTTTTCAGCGTTTGGTGAATCAGAAGAAGAAGGAAGACGGAGAGTTGGTATTCTCTCGTAACGGTCATATCTTCAGAGTCAAAGCTGTTGATCTTGACAAGATTTATTAAGTTATAGATATACATATACAAAAAGAGGAGACGTATCTTTCAAGGATATGTCTCCTCTTTTTGGCTTTATAGAAAAAGGAACTTAGGTTCATGGGCGAAGTATGTTAACATACTTCGGCATTTCAGTTAACATACTTCGCCCACGAAGTTAACTTACTTCTCTATCTTGAGAATTCCATCTCGTTCAATAAATAACCGGCTCCGGCATATTTATCGATTACGAATAGGACATAACGGATATCTACGATAATACTGCGTTGATAATCGGGCAGATATTGGATATCCCCTCCTACTCCTTCCCAGTTACGGTCGAAATTGATACCGATTAACTCTCCTTGTCCATTCAATACCGGACTACCGGAGTTCCCTCCCGTTGTATGGGTCGTAGCACAGAAGGCAACCGGCATTTTACCGTTAGGCATCTTATAAGGGCCAAAGTCTCCTGCTTGATATAATTCCTTCAAACGAGTAGAAACCACAAATTCCCAATTCGTAGAATCCTCCTTCTCCATGACGCCGTCTAAAGTGGTTTGATGACCATAATAATCGCAATCACGAGGACTGTAACCTTTCACCTGCCCATAAGTCAGACGAAGCGTAGAGTTTGCGTCCGGAAAACTAGCCAAGTCTCCATACATCGCTAAAAGTCCTTTCACATACGCACGATGGGCGATCGCATATCCGGCATCAAAATCAGCCAAGGCCTTATCTAACGCCTTTTTCTCATCCTTTACGGATTGTGCGAACAGAATCATCGGATCTTCTCTCAAAGTTTTGACAGACGGATGCTCCTTGAACGCATTGAAGTTCTTCTCACTACCATAGATCGATTTATCAAACAGATAATCAACGAATTTATCCACATCCCCCTTAAACTTGCTATCGATTACGGAAAAATAAGCCGGCTGCGACTTCGGAGCGACCAAACGCCTATATTCCTTTAACATGACTTTTGCTATCTTCTTATCAACCATCGGCGCATAATCCTTATCAGCGAAACGGTGGAAAGCCCTCTCCAATTGAGTGACCTGTTTTTGCTGCTCGGAACGATCTTTCCCCTCCAAAGCCTCACAAACAGTCTCGATATCGGTCGGAACTTTGGAGAACTCGATGCCACGGCTCAATGCCTCATCCAACATCCAACTACGGAAACGCAAATCCTTACGATCATTAACGATCTGCTCCAATGTCAGAAGCGCTTCCGGATAAGCAGGCTCACACATCTTCTTCGACCAAGCGATCAAACGATCCTGCTCATCGTTTTTCACCTGCTCAAAATTACGTTTGTTGATCGCCCAGTTACTACCGATCGCATTCTTATAAGCGTTCGTAGAACCTGCATACTTACTAGCGTATTGAATCCGGACTTGCGGATCTTTCAGCATTTCTTCCAGCATCGCCTCTTGACGGAGATTACGGATATTAATACGTACCGCATTATCTATATCCCGACGTTCAGCTACCTCCCATGAGGTATAGTATTTATTGGTACGGCCGGGGAACCCCATGATCATGGCATAATCGTTCTCCTCCACACCTTTTAAAGAAAGCTTTAGCCAACGTTTCGGACGAAGCGGGACATTGGTTTCCGAATAAGGTGCCGGATTTCCGTTCGCGTCGGCATACACACGGAAAAGAGAGAAGTCTCCGGTATGGCGAGGCCACATCCAGTTATCCGTATCCGCCCCGAACTTACCGATAGAGGAAGGGGGAGCACCGACTAAACGGACATCCGAATAGATCTTCTTGGTAAACATATAGTACTTATTACCTCCATAAAAAGCCTTGATCTCGACTTCCGTACCGGGGTTATCCTGTAAGAACTTCTCACCTACTTTCGCTTTAGCGAGGCCATTCAAGTACTTAGCGGACAAGAATTCCATGCTGTTCGGATCCGTGATCTTTTTCAGTTCCGTCCTCACATAATCCGTCACGTCGTCGATCTTATCGATAAAAGTAACCGTCAATCCCGGATTCGGAAGCTCCTTATCACGAGACATCGCCCAAAAGCCGTCCGTCAGATAATCATGTTCCAAGGTACTATGCCGTTGGATGCTACTATAACCACAATGATGATTCGTCAGCACCAACCCGTCCGGAGAGATCATCTCGCCCGTACAACCACCGCCAAAACGAACCACGGCGTCTTTCAAGGAAGGAGCCTCGGCGCTATACACTTCCTGATCGCTTAATCGCAGACCAAGGGCCTGCATCTCCGCAAACTTTTGTTGCTTCAATAAAGGGAGCAGCCACATGCCCTCATCGGCCAAGACCGGAAACGCCAATATAGCGGCCGCTACAGATAAAAAGAGTTTCTTCATGTATTTGAACTATTAAAAGGATGTTTTGTCAACATTGAATTATAATAACGGCGATCTCCACTTACCTCCTTACCAAGCCAAGCCGGTTTCTCAAAAGGCTCGTCCTCAGACGATAACTCGATCTCCGCAAGGATCAACCCTTCATTCGCTCCGTGGAAAACATCGACTTCCCACGTATGGCTGCCTCTGGGAACCAGATAACGAACCTTGTCGATCGCACCCGGCTCGCAAAGTTCCAACAACCGCTCGGCATCCACCAGAGGAATCTTTTGTTCGAACTCATAACGGCTCAAGCCTTTCTCATCCGAAGCGCCTTTGATCGTTAGGAATCCCTCCTCTCCCCGGATACGAATACGAACCGTACGTCCGGGCTGTGAGCAAATATATCCCTGCACGATACGGGTGGAGCTAACAGCCTCCGGTAAGAAATCACCGGAGACCAAGAATTTCCGTTCTATCTCAATGGCCATGTTTCGAGGTATCAGCCTTAATCGTTACCATCGTCGCACCAAAGCCATATTCGCGGAAAGAAGCGTCTTGAAAATAATGTTGCTTATAATGGGTCTTCAAATCCTTCTCGATCGCCTTACGCAGTACACCATCGCCTTTTCCATGGATAAAGACAATCTTCTGTCCGTTATTAAGAGCGTACTGATCCATCACCTCACGGAATTTTCCCAACTGGTACGTCAGCATATCCGCATTGCTCAATCCATTCGTATTATCCAACAATTCGGTTATATGCAAATCGATCTCAAGGATAGCGCTATTCGTCGGCTTCTTTTTCACGATTTGCCGGGGAACCCTACGTTCCTCACGAACCTTTTGCTGCATAGCTTCCTTCAACTCCGCCGCAGAGACCAATAGTTCTCTCTCGGGCAAGTCATTGCGGATAATCGGATAAATCAAGGCATCCTCCTCAAAGAAATCATTCTCCATAAAGCAGTGAAGCTTGTAGAACTTAACCGTATCCAAGCGCAACTCTACAGATACGGCGTTTTTCAACGAATAGGGTTTATCCTTCTTGAAAGCGATCAGTTGCACGCAGATCCTTTCCAGATCATTCAACTCCGGCTTACCGAACTCCTCTAGGAATATTTTCGTATTCGGCTCGATAATCCCGTTATAACGACTTGTCCAGCTATTATTCGTTCGGTTCATATAATTGAAGAACAAATAGTAATTGCTATCATTCACGAAATACGTCTCATAGCCACATTGCTGAAACGCCTTCGGATCGACCGGGAGATAAGCCAGATACACATTCAGACGCTCTCCCTCCGGTGTCTCCTCGACCTTTTCCTCTTTGGGTTCAGGCTTCTTTGGGGAAGGAGTCTCTACCGGAGCCTGTACTTTCGGGCGATTCGAGCTATGCACTTGCATATCATTGCCCCCAACCACGACACATTCCTTGATCAAGGCAGGAACCTCAAACCCATCCTCATCCTCAACCAACACTTGGTCCTTTCCACGGAATCCACGTACGACTCCACCTCCCACACTATTCAGGAAGCGAACTTTATCACCTATTTGAATACTCATATTCTATACCTTATTATATTATGCGCACAAAATTAGGGAATAATCCGCGAATCCGAAACCTATTTACTACTTTTGCACCCGGAATCCGTACAAACGGATGTTTTTTAACAGGACAGAAGAAGTAATGAAGACGCAAGAAATACGTATTGAAGATTATAACTATTCGTTACCGGACGAACGAATCGCGAAGTTCCCATTGCCTAAAAGGGATGAGTCCAAACTTTTACTCTACCGTAACGGGGAAATAAGCGAAAGTATCTTTAAGCATATCACGGATTATCTTCCCCAAAACACCTTGATGGTATTCAATAATACCCGGGTCATACAAGCCCGCCTACTTTTCCAGAAAGAGACCGGCGCACGCATCGAGATTTTCTGTTTGGAGCCCATCGAGCCTCATGATTACGCCTTGATTTTTCAAGAGACCCGACGCTGTAGCTGGACTTGCTTGGTTGGCAACCTTAAGAAATGGAAAGAAGGCACTTTATCCAAAACGATCTTCATTAAGGATGAACCGGTCGTGCTGACAGCGGATAAGAAAAAGTCTCATGGTGACACACATTTGATCGAATTCACTTGGGATAATGAGGCTTATACGTTCGCCGATATCTTGGATGCCGCCGGGGTCTTGCCGATTCCTCCTTATTTGCACAGGGAAACAGAGAAGAGCGACCTACAGACCTATCAAACAGTTTATTCTAAGATAAAAGGCTCCGTCGCCGCACCGACCGCCGGACTTCATTTCACTCCGGAAGTACTTGCCGATATAGATGCTCGGGGCATCGGGCGGGAAGAAGTCACCTTGCATGTCGGAGCGGGTACCTTTAAACCGGTAAAAAGCGACACGATCGAAGGGCACGAGATGCACACGGAATTTATCTCCGTCCGCCGCAGTTCCATCGAACGTATCAAAAGCAACCTTGGAAATATCATCGCCGTAGGAACGACTTCCGTACGGACCTTGGAAAGTCTCTATTACATGGGCGTGATCCTAGATAATAACCCGGAAGCGACTTCCGAAGATCTCGTCGTAAAACAATGGATGCCTTACGACATGAATAACAACCGGCTGACAGCGGAGCGTTCCCTTCAAAACATCCTCGATTATCTGGATAAGCATGATGCGGATACGCTGGTAACGGCTACGCAAATCATCATCGCCCCGGGCTATGAGTTCAAGATCGTAAAAGGAATCGTCACCAACTTCCACCAGCCCAAAAGCACCTTGCTCTTGCTGATCTCCGCTTTCGTAAAAGGAAACTGGAAATCCATCTATGAGTATGCCTTAGAGCACGATTTCAGGTTCCTGAGTTATGGGGATAGTTCCTTGTTATTGTAACAGACATACAATAAGATCCCATACAATTCGTTATATTTGCACGAATATATTCCAGATTGAATGAAAGCGCATTTTACTATATATGTTTTATTTTTGCTTATCGTATCTTCCTTGTATTCCTGCAAATCGGCGAAGTTGAGCGATGCCGAGGAGAAGCAGCGTATCGGGGAATACTATGAGGCAGCTGCCATTTATCGTAAGGTTTACACGAAAACATCCCCGAAGAAAAGGGATTTGCGCGGCTATATCGCTTACCGTATGGCCGAATGTAACCGGTTGATCAATAATACGGCGAAAGCGACTAGCGCCTATATGAACGCCATCCGCTATGATTACCCCGATAGCACCGTCTACCTACGCATGGGACAGATGTTACAGAAGACCGGACGTTATCCGGAAGCGATCAAGAACTACGATATCTATATGGAGAACGATCCTAGCAATTTATTAGCCATCAACGGCATACAAGGATGCGAGTTAGCTCCCGGATGGAAAAAGAACCCTACCCGCTACGAGGTAAGACGCATGGATAAATTCAATTCCCGCCGGGGAGAATTCAGTCCGATGCTGGCCGGAGATAAATACGACCAACTATACTTCGCTTCTTCCCGCTCGAAAGACAAAGACGCGAAAGTTAGCGCCATCACCGGGCAAAATAACAATAACCTCTTCCTTGTCAAGCAAGACGAGAAAGGGGCTTGGCTAGCTCCCGTAGAGCTCGAAGACGAGGTGAATACGGAATACGACGAAGGAACCCCCTCTTTCTCCCCCGATGGAAACACGATGTATTATACCTATTGCGCCCAAGATCCGGAAGGCCCTCGTACCGCCGAGATTTACATATCTACCCGAAGCAGCGCTAAATGGGGAAAAGGAACCCGTGCGACGATCGTAAAAGACTCGGTTACCGCCCTCGGTCATCCTTCCATCTCGCCGGACGGCAAATACTTGTATTTCGTATCCGACGCCGTGGGCGGTTTCGGTGGCAAGGATATTTTCCGTGCCCGGGTAGCGGGAAACGATTTCGGCCCGATGGAGAACCTAGGAGAAGAGATCAACACCCCGGGAGACGAGATGTTCCCGTATGTCCGGGATTCCGTCACCCTTTATTTCGCGTCCAACGGACATCCGGGAATGGGTGGTCTCGATCTGTTCAAGGCCACGCAAGACAGTACAGGGAAGTGGAAGGTCGAGAACCTAGGCGCTCCCATCAACTCTATGGCAGACGATTTCGGTATCACCTTCGCCGGAAAAGAGGAACGGGGCTTCTTCTGCTCCAACCGCAACGACGCACGGGGCTATGACCATATATATTCCTTTGAACGGCCTACGATCACCATCTTCATCGAAGGAATCGTAAACGATGTCGATGAATATCCGATCGAGGACGCTACCGTACGCATCGTCGGAAAAGACGGACTGAACGTGAAAGTCCCGGTCAAGAAAGACGGTACCTATCGTGTCGAGTTGGAACGGGACATCCGTTATGTCATGATGGCCAGCGCCCGTGGTTACCTCAACCAGAATTACGAGTTGCATACCGGCCCCGAGGAGAAAAACGAGACGTATATCGTGGATTTCTTTCTCTCTCCGATCAGCAAGCCGGTTGTTATCGATAACATTTTCTACGATTTCGATAAAGCGACCCTTCGTCCGGAATCCAAGAAAGCTTTGGACGAGATGATCAAGATGCTGAACGATAACCCGAACGTAACGATCGAACTGGGTGCCCACACGGACCGGAAAGGTACGGACCAGTATAACGAGCGTTTGGCTCAACGCCGTGCGCAATCGGTCGTGGATTACCTAATAGCGGGAGGTATCGAGGCGGCTCGTCTGGAAGCGAAAGGATATGGAGAAAGCGTTCCCAAGACGATCAATAAGAAGATGGCTAAACAATTCGATTTCTTGAAAGAAGGCGATGTGCTTACCGAGGAATTCATCCTTGCCCTGCCGCCGGAACAGCAAGAAATCGCCGACCAGATCAACCGCAGAACGGAATTCAAGGTCTTACGTACAAACTATAACTTATTTTGAGGGAGCAAAGAGCGTGATCTCCTTAAAAGAGACCGGCCAATCGATCGCACTCATCAGCACATCGAAGGACAGGCGTTGCTGATAAGAGACCGAGGACTCCCTTGAATACAAGTCATGAGCTACCAAACCGATCATCATCTTAACCTTATAATGCAATTCCTTGGATAGTACCAAGCAGGCAAGTACACTCAAATCTCTCGCTTCTTCCCAATCCCGATCCGCAAAACACATCTCCCTTTGAAGTGCCGGATAATGACGAGTCCGCATGATCAGATCCGGATCACGGACCTCACACGCACCTTCCACTACATCCAATAATATACGACAGACAGCCAAACGTTGCTTTTTAATTACCTCCATATACGTTTCCCTCAAACCGGACCGTTCACCTTGTTCGGTATTTCTATATGCTACAAAAAAGAAGCGTGGGAACTGTTAATCTACTATTCGAAACTGAGGCATCGCCAAACACCCATCGGACAAATAATAAACAACAGCCCACGCCTTATTACGTATACTATTAGGCAGTATATATAACAAGCGTGAGCGTTTAGTTGCCTATTATCTCTGTCCGACTTGAAACTTGGCGATTTTCAGTTCCAAAGATAATATCTTAAACGCTTATCGTAATCACACTTTGATTCATAAACCCTTGAATTTCCACAAGAGTTTACTTTATCGATACAAATATAACGCTTTTTCTCATACATCATATGGATTTATTTTTCTCTTTTAAAATCTATTGGGAAAAGATAGCGTATACTCTCTAGCGATAAATTCTTCCACTATAAACAAGATGCTTCCGTGAGTAAAAAAGAGAGGCGCATATACATCCTATTTATGTATATACGCCTCACCATTATGTGGATATTTCCAAATCCGGAACTTTCTTCCTTATTTACTCTACCGAGAACTTATAAATACACTCACTCGTATATTTCTCGCCCGGACGAAGCACTACGCTCGGGAATGCCGGCTGGTTCGGGCTATCCGGGTAATGTTGAGTCTCCAGACATAGAGCGCCACGATGCGGGTAAACCACACCTAACTTGCCTTTATCACCCGCTTTCGTCATTGAGTTACCGGCATAGAATTGAAGACCCGGCTCGTTGGTGTAAACTTCCATAACGATACCGCTTGTCGGAGATACAACTTTAGCGGCTACCTTATTGATATCGCCGGCGGCGTTCAATATCCAGTTATGATCGTAACCACCACCGTAAACCAATTGCGTAAACGGATTGTCGATATCAGCGCCTACCACTACCGGTTTGCGAAGATCCATCGGCGTGCCTTCCACGGGTTCGATACCGGTCGGGATCAAAGTCTCGTCCACCGGATTATATGTATCCGCGTCGATCATGATCGTATGATCCATGATTTGCGAGCCGGGAACACCGGAAAGATTAAAATAACTATGGTTCGTCAAATTCACGACAGTAGGTTTATCCGTCGTCGCCTCGTATTTAATATCAACGGCGTTATCATCCGTCAGCTTATAGATCACCTTGATATCCAGATTACCGGGGAAACCTGCCTCACCGTCTTTCGATAGATAAGTCAACTCCAAGGTTTGGTCATCGATCTGTTTCGCGTCCCAAACTACCGCGTGATATCCTTTCGGACCTCCATGCAAACAATGCCCGTTATTATTCTGTGGAAGTTGATACTCCGTTCCGTCCAACGTAAACTTACCATTCGCGATACGGTTGCCATAACGTCCGATCAAACCACCATAGTTATTATCCGGAAAAGCTACATACTGAGCGATATTATCATACCCAAGCACAACATCCGTCATCTTACCGTTCTTATCAGGCACCATCACGGAAACCAAGCGTCCGCCCCAATTCGTTACGCAAGCCTCAGCCCCTTTCTTATTCTTCAACACATACAAAGCAGTCGGCTTACCATCTACCTCAGATACAAAATCCGACTTCATCAAACCAGAAAGAGTGGCCTCTTCCGTAGCCGCCCCCTTCTCATTCTTACCTCCGCATGACAATAACATACACATTGCCATGACCGCAAAACAAAGTTTTTTCATCTCTTTCCTTTAAAATTAATAAATGTTATTCTTCGGGCAAAGATACGCATTCTATCCACATGAGGTCCAATATCCTTACGCATTTTCTCGGGAATCCTTACCGATTTCTACTCGAAGTACTACACCCTTCCTCTTGACATCTTAATCATCC
This sequence comes from Parabacteroides sp. CAG:2, assembly GCF_000436315.1. Taxonomy (NCBI): domain Bacteria; kingdom Pseudomonadati; phylum Bacteroidota; class Bacteroidia; order Bacteroidales; family Tannerellaceae; genus Parabacteroides; species Parabacteroides sp. CAG:2. The sequence goes on from NZ_FR885330.1 coordinate 152,354, forward strand.
ACCAATTGGTAGATGATCATGCAACAGCCGTTGGAAGATCATGCAACAGCTGTTAGATGATCATCCAACAGCTGATAAATAAGCTAGACCTTCATACAAATCCCCTAATACCTCCCGAAGAAACAGCCAAGGATACATGAAGAAACCGTTTGAATCCTCAACTGATTTCATATTTTGACCCGTTATTCTAGTATAATACGATTCACTTTTGTACATTTGCACACTATTGTAATAAGTGAGTAATGAAACAATATTTAGAGCTGCTCAATAGAGTGCTTACCGAGGGAGTTAGAAAAGAAGACCGGACGGGTACGGGAACGATCAGCGTATTCGGTCATCAGATGCGGTTTAATCTGGAAGAGGGATTCCCGCTACTCACTACCAAGAAGCTGCATCTGAAGTCTATCATCTACGAATTGTTATGGTTCCTGAATGGAGATACCAACGTAAAATATCTGCAAGATCATGGCGTACGCATCTGGAACGAGTGGGCCGACGCGGATGGTAGCCTTGGGCATATATACGGTTACCAATGGCGGTCATGGCCGGATTATAAAGGAGGATCTATCGACCAGATCACCGAGGCCGTGGAGACGATCAAGCATAACCCGGATTCACGACGAATCATTGTAAGCGCATGGAACGTGGCGGACTTAGACAACATGAACCTGCCTCCTTGCCACGCTTTCTTCCAGTTTTACGTGGCGAACGGACGGTTGAGCCTACAATTGTATCAACGCAGCGCGGATATTTTCCTTGGCGTTCCGTTCAACATTGCCTCCTATGCCTTGTTATTACAAATGATGGCACAAGCTACCGGCCTTAAAGCCGGAGATTTTGTTCATACGTTGGGAGACGCCCATATCTACAGCAACCATTTGGAGCAAGTTAAGTTACAATTGACACGTGAGCCACGTGTGTTACCCCGTATGGAGATCAACCCGGACGTAAAGAGCATCTTCGATTTTAAGTTCGAGGATTTCAATTTGACCGGATACGACCCGCATCCCCACATCAAGGGAGAAGTGGCTGTCTGAGAATTGGCAGTTGACGATGGACAGTTGACAGTTAATTCATAAATCATAAATTACAAATCATAAATCAATAAGTCTATGAGTACAATTTCTATCATCGCAGCAATCGCAGATAAAAGCGCGATCGGAAAGAATCAGCAATTATTATGTCACATGCCTTCAGACATGAAGCGTTTCAAGGAATTAACCACGGGACATGCGGTAATCATGGGACGTAAGACATTCGAGTCTCTCCCTGTAGCGCCACTGCCCAATCGGAAGAATGTCGTATTGACGACTATGCCCGAAGCTGGTTTCGTGAATTGTTTCGCTTGCGAGTCTATGGGGGCCGCTCTGGATTTATGTGAGAAAGAGGACGAGATATTCATCATTGGCGGCGCGTTGGTCTACAGACAGGCTTTGAGAATAGCCGACAAAATGTATATTACCCGCATCCATCATGAGTTTCCCGACGCTACCTCGTTCTTTCCCGTCGTAAACTGGGACCTTTGGGAAGAGACTGAACGTGAGGAGTATCCCGCAGACGAGAAGAACCCTTACCCCTACACCTACATCACCTACGTGCGCAAAAAATAAACATTAACGTACGTTTTACAACTTTTTGCTCTTTCTTTGTATCTATATAGGAAAGGTTTATTGTTAAACTTATAAAACCCAAAAGATATGAAGATAAGAGCAATTATTTTATCTGCCCTGATACTTTGCGGCATCTCGGCGGTTATTATGTATAGCCGGGCCGCCCAGCCTCAACAAAAAAGTTCTGTTATCACGCAAGCTATAAACGATAAGAATACCCCTATGGTGATCAAGAATCTTATCCTTAAAATGAAAGAACAGATGGAGGTAAACGATGATCAGTTCCCGGAACTGATCAAGGAGGTGGAGAATTACACCAACAGCCTAGCCGACTCGGCTTCCGTGGCGGTATTACATTCCATGTTGGCGGAGATGTATCAGAACTACTACCAGCGGAACCAGTGGACCATCAACCAACGCACCCAATTAAGCGGTTATATCCCGGAGGATATCCGGGAATGGACTTCCAACTTATTCACGGATAAGATCAAGGAAGAGATCGATTTATCATTGCGACCTACGGCTTTATTGCAAAATACGCCTGTCAGCAAGTTCAAGGATATTCTGGAGATCGGAAAGGACTCGCAAACCCTGCGTCCGACCCTCTATGAGTTCCTTGCCTTCCGGGCACTGGACATCCAACCGACCGTACAGATCTATAAAGACTTGATCGCCTTTCAAAATAAGGAGCCGAATATGAAATCGGTCCTCCTTACGGAATTGGATTACCTACGATTCCTTTACGGGGATAAAAGGGATAAAGAGTCTTTCGAGGCTTACATGAACGCATTGGATGAGCTTTACAGGAACTTAGCTTCTCAAAACTATGCAGCCGAGATCTTAATCGCCAAATTGGATTTGGTTAGCGGCAGTATGTTTCGTTACGTCTCTACCCAATGGGATTCTATCAAAGCGGAAGAGGTGAAACTATGCGAGGAGGGTATCAAACGATATTCCGGTTACCCTCGCACGGCTATCTTAAAGAATCGCTTGGCACAATTGGAACAACCTACTTTATCCGCATCTACAAACAATACGGTTTATCCGGGACAGCAACTGGGGATCAAGCTGGAATATAAGAATGTACAGAAAGTCATCGTACAAATCTATCGAAGCTCGAAAACACCTTTACAAGCGGCAGCCCATACATCCGCAAAAAAATCAAGTAGCAGCACCTTGGGACAACTCGTAAATGAGAAGACATTCTCTTTGCTACTGCCCAACAGCTATTCGCAGCAAGATACGACCTTACATATATCTATGGATCAACCGGGATTGTATGAATGTGTCGTAACCGTACCCGGACAACAGCTAAAGACGATCAATACGGTTAGCGTAACCCGATTGGCCGCGATCTATCGTAATCTTTCCGGTAATAAACAAGAGGTCATGGTTACCGACTATCTTAGCGGGAAGCCTGTTGATGGGGCTATCGTTACTTATTACGGAGGTCAGCGTCGTAGCTTGCAAGAACTGGGTACCGTCAAGACAGACCGGGAAGGCTTGGCCACGCTTCCGGCGAACAGTCAAGTATTGGCGTTCCAAGCCAGCAGACCAGGAGATACCAACGCTATGTTGACAAATATCTATCCGATGGGTTCCGGCCGCAGACCGGAAAAGAACCCGGTAGAAGTCTCGATCTTTACGGACCGTGGACTTTACCGTCCGGGACAAACCATTTTCTTCAAAGGTCTCGCCTACGTAAAAGACTCGAACGACCCGCATGCCGTGGCCGGACAGACTTTTACGGTGACTTTGTATGACGCTAACGGGAAAGAGCTAGCCCAGAAGAAATTCACGACCAATGAGTTCGGTTCCTTTAACGGAGAGTTCTCCCTCCCCAAACAGACCCTAAGTGGTGTCTTCCGGTTAAGTACCGGACAGATGAGCGTATATATTCATGTAGAGGAATACAAACGTCCGACTTTCCAAGCGTACTTCCTCCCGATCAAGGGCGATATCGCTTTCGGCGATTCCGTTACCATACAAGGCAAGGCGGCTACATTCTCCGGCGTGTCACTGCCCAGCGGAGATGTCACTTGGCGTATTACACGCAGGCCCTTCCTGTCGTGGAGGTATTTCCGTCCGAGCGCTCCGACACAAGTTGCGGAAGGGAGTACCACCCTTTCCGGCGATGGGACATTCAACGTATCTTTCCGTCCCCAAAAAGAGGAGGATACGAATCCATACGCTTCCGCATACCAGACCTACGAGGTATCGGCTACCGTAACCGATAGCAAGGGAGAGACCCAAGAGGCGAATTACACCTTCTCGGTAGGAGAATCCAGTATCGTCTTATTCACGAACCTACCGCCACAAATCGAGAAAGACTCGGTAAAAGCCGTAGTCGAAGCCCGGACAATCAATGGGGAGATGGTTTCCACCTCCGGTACTTTCAAGATCGTAGAACTGATCGCGAACCGATCCGATAAGAACAGCGGAGAGAGCTATAAAGAAGGCAAGCAAGTAGCTTCCGGTAGCTTTACCAGTGGCAAAGAGATCAGTCCGGCTATTTTCAGCCAATTGCCCTCCGGGCGTTACCGTATTTTAGTAGAAGCCAAAGATAGCCAAGGACGGCAGAGTAAGAACCAGTCCGATTTCATCCTATACGGAAAGAACGACAAGCGTCCTCCCGTATTTACCCATACTTGGCTGCTGAAAGAGAAGACAACTTGTTTACCCGGGGAGGAGGCGGAGATCGTATTCGGCACCTCCGACAAGGACGCCTACGTACTCTATGAATGGTTTGCCGGAAATAACCGCATCCATCACGAGTTGATAAAGCTAAGCGACGCGAACCATCGGTTTAAGATCCCGTTCAAGCCGGAATATGGAGAGGGAATCATCGTATCCTTTACGTTCGTAAAAGAGGGTGAGCTATATATTACCCAAGTACCCGTAGAGCTTCAGCTACCCAACCGGCAATTAACCATCAAGCCGATAACCTTCCGGGATCGTTTACTTCCGGGAAGTAAAGAGAGCTGGAAATTCCGTATCACCGACGCGGACTCCACGATCGTATCCGCCGAGGTACTGGCCAGCATGTACGATGCCTCACTAGATAAAATCATACCGTTCAATTGGTATTTCTCCCCGCAGCGAACGATCCTGCTACAAGCTCCCCGTTTCTCAACCGGAGCCGGATTCCAGCGTAGTTATCAATATGACCAGACAGAGGCCAAGTATATAAAAGTACCTCAATATCAGTATGACCGTTTAAATTGGTTCGGTCTATTCAATGAGATTGTCATACGAGGATACGGCTCCAGCAACCGGGCTTTCGCCACGGGAGGTATCATGTTGAAATCCGCGGCAGCCCCAGTAGTGGCGGAATCCATGAACATCATGGAAGACAGCGCCGTGTTAGAAGAGCCTAGTGTGGAATCTACGGAAGGGGAACCCGTGTTCAGCCTATCCGATCCTTTCGCCAAAGAGAGCAGCCAGCCGATAAGTCCGGAGCAAATCCGGCAGAACTTCGCGGAAACCGCCTTCTTCTACCCGACCTTACAAACGAACGAGGAAGGAGACATATTCGTAAATTTCACCCTGCCGGAAAGTAATACGACTTGGAAACTACAGCTATTGGCCAACACCCAAGACCTGAAATACGGTCTGTTAACGAAAGAGGTCATCAGCAGCAAGCCTTTGATGGTTTTACCGAATCTGCCTCGTTTCGTCCGCCAAGGGGATGAGGTCAGCATCAGCACGCAAGTCATCAACAATTCCAAGGAAGCGGTATCCGGCCGTGTACGCATCGAACTATTCGATCCCGCTACAGACCAACCGATTATCTGCTTGAGCAAGTCACAACGTCCGTTTGAGTTGCAACCGGATAGCATCGCTACTGTAAGCTGGATAATCCCGGTCCCCAAACAGATCAGCCTGCTGGGCGTACGTATCCTAGCCGACTCTGAAAAGGGAAGCGACGGGGAGCAGCAGATCGTACCGGTTCTTTCCAATCAATTGCTTATCACGGAAAGTACCCCGTTCTATTTGCTCAAGGAAGGAGAGAAACAAATCCGTATCTCCGGGAACTCGGAGGGAGCGACACCATTCCGTCTCACGCTGGAGATGACCGGGAATCCGATTTGGTACGCGGTACAGGCATTACCGACGATCACACAGCCGAACAATGATAATATCTTATCTTGGTTTGCCGCTTATTACAGCAATACGTTGGCTTCCTATATCGCCCAAGCCCATCCCCGCATCCGGAAAGTGATCAGCCAATGGACCGCCCAAGGAGGGAATGCCTCTACCCTCTATTCAAACTTGGAAAAGAACCAAGAGCTGAAGAACATACTCTTGGAAGAGACGCCTTGGGTACTGGCCGCCGATAACGAGACAGAGCAAAAACAACGCTTGTCTTTATTGTTCGACCTAAACCGTGCGGACGGATTACGGGAAGCGGCCTTGCAACAACTGATCCAACAACAGAACGAAGAGGGTGGATGGAGCTGGTTCAAAGGTTTCCCCGCAAGCCGTGCGATCACGCTTTCTATCCTGAAAGGTATGTCACAGCTTGTACAGCTAAACGCAATCCAATATGGGCAAGCGGAGAAAGAGATGCAAATGAAGGCCCTCAAGTTCTTGGACAAAAGTATGCAAACGGATTATGAGAACTTGCTGAAATACGATAAGAAATGGCAAAACGCATGGCCCTCGCCGGAGCAGGTAGAGTTCTTATTCGTCCGCAGCTCCTACCGGGATATCCCGGAACTGGGAGACGCCCGGGAAGCGATCCGTTTCTATACGAACCAAGCGGAGAAGCACTGGAATCAATATTCCTTAATCAGCAAGGGCGAAATCGCCTTGTTAATGCATCGAAACGGTAAAAAGGAGGTGGCGACAGCAATCCTGACATGGCTAAAGAAGACCGCTACGATCTCCGAGGAGAAAGGTATGTATTGGGCAAACAACCGCAGGGGGAGTGATTATTTCACCTCACCGATCGACACGCATTGCTTATTAATGTCCGTCTTTAACGAAATCGCGCCGGATACCCAGCATACAAACCGGATGAAACAATGGTTGCTAAACCAGAAACGTACACAAAACTGGGAATCCGTACCCGCCACGGTAAACGCCATTTACGCCTTGCTACTCACAGGTAGCGATTGGCTGAACACGCAAAACACCTGTGTAGCGACATGGGACGGCAAGACCTATAGTACAGCGGAAGGGGAAATCGCTACCGGTTACCTCAAAACGATACTTCCGAACGAGCCGGCAAATAGTTCCGCCAACCCCGTGCTCTCGATCCGCAAGGAAGGAAACACTCCGGCATGGGGAGCTGTTTACGAGCAATACTTCCAAGAGATCGACAAGGTAAAAGGACAAAAAGGGGTGTTGAGTGTCGAGAAGAAATTATTCGTCGAGACCAATAACGGTACCAACTGCCAAATCCGTCCCGTAACGCCGGAGCAGCCGCTCCGCATCGGAGACAAGGTAATCGTTCGGCTAACGATCCGGACAGACCGTGAAATGAATTACGTATTCTTGAAAGATCTACGTGCGGGCTGCTTCGAACCGGCCGATCAACTTTCCGGCCCGGAATCAAGAGACGGTATCTGGTATTACAGATCCCCGAAAGACGTATCCGAGAATTTCTTCATCAATCGTCTGCCGGAAGGTACGTTTGTCTTGGAATATCCGGTCTACGTATCCCGTAGCGGCGAATACGCCGGAGGTATCAGTACGATTCAATGTATGTACGCCCCGGAATTCGTGTCGCACACCGCCGGAGAAAGCTTGCGGATCATGCCCTAAACAAGCCTTTTCTTACAATGCCCGTTCTAACCTCCTTACAATGCCCAGTATAAGGAGGTTAGAATGGGCACCGTAAGAAGGTAAGAATAGGCATCGCAAGAAGCGTTATCTTCCTCTAATTTTCAATTTTCAATTCTCAACTTTCAATTGAAATGACTATCTTTGTAATTCGAATTAAAACTAAACGATAAGATGAAACAAATAGTTTTTATTTTCATGGCGATCCTGTTAGCGACAGGAATGGCTTCAGCTCAGAAGAAAGCAGTTATTTCCGCGGAAACAACCAGTTTCGATTTTGGTACCATCAAGGAAGCAGACGGAAAAGTATCCCATACGTTTGAAGTATCCAATACGGGCGATATGCCTCTAGTCATTACACGTGTAATCGCGTCTTGCGGATGTACGACCCCGGAATGGCCGAAAGAACCGGTAGCTCCGGGTAAGAAAGCCCAGATCAAGGTTACTTTCGATCCGGCAGGACGTCCGGGTCCTTTCACGAAGACCATTTCCGTATACAGTAACGGGAAAACCGGAAGCTTCATCATGAACATCCGGGGAGAGGTTGAATAAGAAATACGTAAAAAACCCCCAATTGAAATGCTGAATATAAAAAGGTTGATCCTTGCTCTTACAGCAATTATATCTATAACGACAGCTTGGGCACAACAAGGCGCCCAAATCTTGTCGGACGAGTTGACTTATAATTTCGGGACAATAGCCGAGGCCGATGGATTCGCCAGTCATACTTTCACGATAAAGAATACGGGAGATGCCCCTTTGGTCATCACCCGTGTTACCGCGTCATGCGGTTGTACACGGCCTGAATGGACCAAGTCGCCGATCGCTCCCGGTAAGACCGGTGAAGTTAAGATAACGTATAATCCGAAAGGACGCCCCGGCCCGTTTTATAAAACCGTATCGATATTCAGCAATGGAAAGAAAGGGAGTTACAGTCTAGCCATTAAGGGAAATGTCACCCCGAAACCTTCGCAGCCGGTCTTTACGTATCCTTATTCTATCGGTGATCTGAAGCTGCATACGAAGACTGTTCTATTCAGCAGTATCCGTCCGGAGGAAACGTTGGGCGAGAAGATCAACATTAAGAACGAGGGAAAGACCTCGGCTACGATTCATCTGGGTAAAGTACCTCACTATCTCAACGTACAGGTGAACCCGGCTACCCTTCAACCGGACGAGGTCGGTGCCATTACGATCCTTATGGATGCCAAGGTCTTGAAGCGAAAAGGACGAGTCTCTACGCTTTTGCCGGTCATGGTACAGAACGCCGGAAAGAAGGAAGTATCCGGAGATATCCAGATCTCCGCCAACGTGATCGATAATTTCAGCAAACTATCCGCTGCGGATAAAGCCCAAGCCCCAATAGCGGAATTATCCGGCACTTTACTGGAATTCGGCAAGCTACCGAACAAGAAAAGTATCGTTCCGTTGATCGGTGGTAAGGTATCGGGTACGTTTGAGATTACGAATGCCGGAAAGACTCCGCTCACGATCTACAGCGTCACTTGTGATGATGAGCGTGTCGATTTGTCCGGCGGCAAGAAAGAACTTAAACCGGGAGCGACCGCTACTTTCAAAGTAACCTTGCGACCGAAAGAGATAAAGACAAAACTTGAAGCACTTATTAATGTCGTATGCAACGACCCGAACGGGCCTATCCGCTTGATCAAGGTGACGGCATACAAATAATAGATTGATATGGAACATCCAGAAAACGATGATCAGTACAAGGGATTGAAAGTGAATAAGGGCATTGCGGATGTCCCTACCGTAAATCCTTATATAAAAAAGCGTGTCCAACGCAAGGTATATACGCCTTCCGAATTCGTGGAAGGTATCTTAAAAGGGAATATCACGATACTCAGTCAAGCAGTTACCTTGGTGGAAAGCTCCAAGCATGAGCACCAACAGGTGGCGCAGGAGATTATCGAGAAATGTTTGCCTTTCGCCGGGAAATCGGTTCGTATCGGTATTACGGGTGTTCCCGGAGCGGGAAAGAGTACCTCTATCGACTCTTTCGGTATGCACTTGATCAACCAAGGGCGTAAGCTTGCCGTACTAGCGATCGACCCGAGTAGCGAACGCTCGAAAGGTAGTATCCTAGGAGATAAGACTCGTATGGAGGCCTTGTCGAGAGAGAAAAACGCCTTTATCCGTCCTTCACCATCCGCAGGCTCCTTAGGGGGGGTCGCCCGTAAGACCCGTGAGACGATCGTATTATGCGAGGCCGCCGGTTTCGATACCGTATTCGTAGAGACCGTGGGTGTCGGACAAAGCGAGACGGCCGTACATTCGATGGTGGACTTCTTCCTGTTGATTCAATTGGCCGGTACCGGAGATGAGTTGCAGGGTATCAAACGAGGTATCATGGAAATGGCGGACGGTATTATTATCAATAAGGCGGATGGAGACAATATCGAAAAGGCGAATCTCGCCGCCGCTCAATTCCGGAACGCCTTACATCTTTTCCCACCTTCGGAATCGGGCTGGTTCCCGAAAGTATTGACTTATTCCGGCTATTACAACCTAGGTATCAAAGAAATATGGGATATGGTCGGAGAGTACATGGAGTTCACCAAAAAGAACGGCTACTTCGATTACAAACGTAACGAGCAAGCTAAATACTGGATGTACGAAAGCATCAACGACACGTTGCGGGATAAGTTCTATCATAACCCGGCGGTAGAAGGCATGCTGGAACAAACGGAGAAGCAAGTCTTGAACAACGAGATCAGCTCTTTCGTGGCAGCCAAACGGATGATCGATCTGTTCTTGGATAATATCGCTACGAAATAGGTATAAAAGCATAAGAGTGTCGCACGATCTGATCATGCGACACTCTTTTTTACTTGAACCTTACATCGACTCCTTTGTCTTCTTTCGCTTTCACGGCCAACGCACGCCCTTGTCTCTTTACCTCTCCTGTGATGAATTCAGGTATATTGTAGGATTTCATAAAACGAAAATAAAAATCCGTATCCTTCTGAGGTAACAGGAAAGGTTTGCAAGCCTGTCCTTTCCCATCAATATAAGCGATGAACGGCCTTGTATACAAACCATCCATCCGACGGCTGCTAAACACGATCCAACGGCTATCGCTACTCCATGAATGATAGCTTTCCACATCGTCGCTATTCGCCGCCTCCAATGGATAACTTTGCAGAGTCGATAAATCAATCATGTACAAATCAGCATCCTTATGCCAAATAGAGAAATTTCCATAACCGGACAAGGTATAGAGCAAATACTTTCCATCCGGGGAAACCCGGGGAAAAGAAACGCTTTTATCGATCTCCGATGCCTTATATAAAGTATCGACTACCGTCCCGAAACGGCGTGTAGCGGGATCGAACGAGACTGAGCATAGATCGTATCTCACTTGATCGTATTCCTTGGGCATCGTACGGGCTTTAGCCGAACAGAAATAGAGCGTATTTCCATCCGGGGAAAATGTAGGGAAAGTCTCGAACGCTCCCTCTGAAGACAGCAGCGGAGAAGTCACGATCTCATGCTTTTGCGTATCATAGACGACCACATCCGAGGCCGAGTCGAATACCTCCACCCGATTCCTATCGTTCATATGAAACGCTTGCTTGGTTTTATTCACAGAGAAAGCGACATATTTTCCGGAAGGATGCCAAGAAGGATAGACCAGTGGAGAAAGGGTCTGATCGGTCTTCGTATTCAGCTTCTCCACTTTATCTCCATCGATCAATAAGGTACAAGAGTAGGTCTCACGCATATGGAAAAGCATTTTCTCCGGATTCTGCATACAGAAAGAATGGCAGTTCATACAGTTATTGCCGCTCATCTTATTTTCGATGATCGCGTTCTCCGTATAATTTTCCAAGTTACGTTGATAGATACCCATACGGTTCCACAACTCATAGCCCGGTTCGATTAAACGATAAGCCAACCAACCATCGACCGGCTCCTTCGCCACCTTGATGATGAAGGGGGCATACGCGATCCATTCATCATTCACGAAGGCTTGTACGGTTACATTCAGATGATTCCCGGAAGCGGCACGCAACAGCCTTTTCCAACCGGAGGCCGGGATCACGAAACAAGCGTCTTTCCCGGTCTTGATCTCTAATTTCTCCGGGCCACATTCGAGAATGGCACGGGCCTCAACGCAAGCATCTTTCAGCTTAAAATTCAAGGGAGCTATATTCGGCGGGATTGTCACATCCACATAATCCGGAAAGATCTCCGGCTTGACTTCCAGATTCTTCTGTATACGTACCGGACCGGAACAAGCCATCAAGCCCAGAATCATCCACAGACATATACATCTTATTATATACATTTTTCTCATCTCCTATTTAAACATATAATAATACCAATAGGTATCGCCATAAGAGCGATACATCAAACCGGGCAGCGCATTACTATTATTCCGCCCAGCGAGCACTTGCCTCTTATAATCGGTGAATCGCCCTACGATAGATTCCGAGACACCGAAACGTTTCCAGTAATCCGGATCTTTCTCCGATAGGATGATGACCGCCTCTTGAAAAGAGACCGGTAAAGAAGGGAGTAAATCCGTTCCGTAATAGGTTTCCACCAACGTCTTAAAGCGCGTCACATCTTTTGCTAAAAGATAGAACACGCCGGCATAGTGGAAAGCGGCTTTATTGGAAGGATTCTGCTCCGCCAAGCGAATCAAGTCCGTGTCGAATCCATCCATCTGGATCAGATGATTCTCAGCTAGCAGGTTCCTGCGCATATTCCCCAATAGAGGATCTGTCTCGACCGCCTCATCATTATACAGGAATTTCCGCTGCGCTTTGGCCCAATCCTTATAATAGAAAGTATTCTCTAAGACAGCGATATATTTCTCCGCGACCGGATAGGCTCCATAAATCAAGTTCGTTTGCACCAAACGTTGCGTCATGCGGGGATTTCCATCACATAAAGCGCCGATATTACTCTCGAATGCCATCTCTTGAGCCGCGGCGACATTTCCCATCGTAAAATAAACATCACTCAACAAGGCGGATATGGTGGTCGATTTATTCCATGCCACCATTAATCCACGAGGCCCGTGCTGCGTGTACTTAAACGCCTCATCCGCCAGAATACCTTTCCGGGCCAAAGCCATATTTTGGTAACATAAATAGAGTTGATTAGTGGTCGGCTCCTTGCATGATACCAAGATCCGGTCCCATTGCTCTGTCCGAGTAAAATAGTCCATCATCTTCAAACGGTATGATTTCTGTTCGCCATATAGATCGAAGCCTTTCCAGAAGATAAGCCCTAAGATAATGAATTGGGAGATTCCCAGCGCTAGACGCTTTTTACCAGCCCATGATTCCTTGTTTTTACAGAGGCAGGTTACAACCAACGCCGCATAGAAAGCGATCCATGAGAAATAAATTACCTTATCCGGCACCAAACGGAAATAATAATAACTATCCGGTAAAAAGACAAAGCGGTATTCTCCGATCACCGAGTAACGCACACATAATCCACCCAAGATCAACACGATCATCGGTAAAATCGCAGAATAATACCAACGGGGCGTCCGGCTCATGGCCTCATATCCGACCATGGATAAGGCAAACAACAAAGAGACCGGCCCGGCCAACCCAAAGAGTAACAGGGAGGCAAACAGACTTGCTATCAAACGAGGTATGAAATTCCTTATCCCTAAAACGAGATATAAAGCAAGCAGCATCATACCGAAGGCGACCGTTCCTTGAAACCTGTAATTAAAATCCCATTGCACAAACAACAAGGATAGGACGGGAAGCCAAGCCCATAAAATACCATGGCTTCGCGGATCGATCCGCTTCAAGATCACCCAGAACAAGGCCCCTAGGCTTGTCAGCAGGGCCGCCGTTATCATAGCTCCCACATTCGGGAGAATGAAGAACTGCACCAAACAACCGGAGAGAACCATCGCTAAACCTCCCGGTTGCATTAACTTATCGATAATAAAAATGGGAGTCAACTGGAATAACTGGTTCTGCTCGACACAGTAAAAGTGGTACTCACTGAATATCCTCAAGAAGATAAACAGAAAGACAAATACGATTACATTCAAGGCCACGCCGCTATACTTCTTCATGATATCAGGTTCTTCAAATAAAAACCCGGATGTACGCAATCGCTACATCCGGGTTCCTATTCGTATAAATATATGCCTTATTTAGATTGAAGAAACACGGAGCGTGTTCAACAAATCCCGGTTAATAGGCTTATCATTCTTGATCGCTTTAGAGAACGGTACATAAACGATCTGGTCGTTCTGGATACCCATCATCACGTTACGCTGGTCATCCAACAAGGCATCGATCGCGGCCACACCCATACGAGTCGCCAAGATCCGGTCTTGTGCCGTAGGAGAACCACCACGCTGCAAGTGACCTAAAATAGAGACACGCACGTCGAACTGCGGATATTCCTTCTTCACACGCTCAGCGACACCCATAGCGCCACCGGTTACCTCACTTTCGGCAACCAATACGATACTACTGTTCTTGGACTTACGGAATCCATTCTCGATCATCTCGGCCAATTGGTCTTTCTCCAAGGAGATTTCCGGGATAATAGCGGCTTCGGCGCCAGAAGCGATCGCTCCGTTCAACGCCAAGAAACCGGCGTCGCGCCCCATAACCTCCACAAAGAACAGACGATCATGCGAGGTAGCCGTATCACGGATCTTATCCACGCATTCCATGATCGTGTTCAAGGCCGTATCATAACCGATCGTCGTATCCGTGCCATACAAGTCATTATCAATCGTACCCGGCAATCCTACGATCGGGAAATTAAACTCCTGAGCGAAAATACGCGCTCCCGTCAACGTTCCGTCACCACCGATAGCGATCAAGGCATCGATCCCATGCTCTTGCAACTTATCATAGGCCTGTTTTCGTCCCTCGGGAGTCTTGAACTCCACGCAACGGGCGGTCTTAAGAATTGTTCCACCGCGCTGAATTATATTACTGACATTTTGTGTCTTAAACTCTTCAATCTCATCTAGGATCAACCCTTTGTAACCACGGTAAATACCTTTCACTCTCATTCCGTTATAAATAGCGGAACGTGTTACCGCACGAATAGCGGCATTCATTCCCGGGGCATCACCTCCGGACGTTAAAATACCAACACACTTTACTGTAGACATAGCGTCATTGATTTTAATGTTCTCCGGCAAAAGTAGTAAATATTTAGTTATCCTTCTGTCTTTCTCCCGGAAAGTTCACGTAATCTTAATCAAAATATCATTCCGAAGCATTCAGTTCCTTGATCCGGACCGCCACTTCCTCCATCAACCACTTGGGAGTGGATGTAGCGCCGCAAACCCCGACCCGGCGCACGCCCTCGGGCAAAGGCTCGGTAATCTCTGATACCTCGGAAATAAAAAGCGTATTCGGGTTCGCTTTCCGGCACTCCTCGAACAGCATCTTTCCGTTGGAACTTTTACGACCGGCCACAAAATAGACCCAATCGTGGCTGGAGGCGAACGCTTTTATATTCGGAAGACGATTCGCCACCTGACGGCAAATCGTATCGTAATAATTAAACTCCACCCCTTCCGCCATCCGCTGCTTGATCTCCGCCACTACCGCCTTGAATCCATCCAAGGACTTCGTGGTTTGGGAAAACAGACTGATCGCACGGGTAAAGTCCAGACGATCGAGGTCTTCTATTTTCTCGATAACAATCGCCGTGCCTTCCGTCTGGCCCACCAAGCCATTCACCTCCGCATGGCCTTTCTTTCCATAGATAACCAACTGGGTGTTATTCGCCCGGGTCTCTTGATAACATTTATGGATCTTGCGCTGCAAACGCAAGACGACCGGGCAAGTAGCGTCTATAATCGTGATATTGTTTCGCTTCGCTAAAGCATAGGTAGAAGGCGGCTCGCCATGCGCCCGGAGCAACACCTTCCGGTCTCTCAACCTTGAAAGTCCCTCATGGTCGATCGTATGCAGCCCCATATGCTCCAACCGCTCCACCTCCAAACTGTTATGAACGATATCGCCTAGGCAATACAGCGTATCCGTATTACCCAGCTCCCGCTCCGCGCTTTCTATGGCGGTGACAACCCCAAAGCAGAATCCGGAATCTTTATCTATCTCGACTTCTATCATATCTATAATATCATTAACAAACAAGCACTTACAGTTTTCTTAATTTTCAATCACAAGAAACTAAAGTTTCTTCATAACAAAACTAGAGTTTTCCCTAAGAGAAACTTTTGTTTCCTAGTAACGAAACTATAGTTTTCATTCGAAGAGACAAAAGTTTCTTTATAGGAAACTCCAAGCACTCGTTTATGAACCGATCGCTTTATGATATTGTTCCAGCAACCAAGCCTTTTGCTCGTCCAAAGTCATATGGGAATTATCCAATACCAAGGCATCATCAGCTTGTCTCAAAGGACTTTCCTCCCGGGTTGAATCTATATAATCCCGCTTCTTCACATTCTCCAGCACTTCCTCGTAAGAAGCGGGGATCCCCTTCGCCTCCAGCTCATCGACCCGGCGCTTGGCACGTACCTCCGGCGAGGCCGTCACGAAAAGCTTCAACTCCGCGTCCGGGAATACGACCGTACCGATATCACGGCCATCCATCACGATGCCTTTCGCCTTCCCCATCTCTTGTTGCTTAGCGACCAACGCACGGCGCACAAAGCCTAGAGTGGCTACCGGACTCACTTTATCCGCCACTTCCATGCCACGGATCTCTTTCTCTACATTCACACCGTTCAAATAGGTATCCGGCCGGCCAGTCTCCGCGTTCAAACGAAATGAAATATCGATATCATGGATAGAAGCCTTCAGCTCTTCCTCCTTAATCTTCTCTCCCTCAAAAAATCCATGCTGGATGCAATACAAAGTCACGGCCCGATACATGGCACCCGTATCGATATACGTATATCCGATCTCCTTGGCAAGATCTTTTGCCATGGTACTTTTGCCACTGGAAGAGTGGCCGTCTATAGCGATAACTATTTTCTTCATATATATATTAATGTATAGGTTTATTCTGTCACCTTCTTAAAATCGGCCAAGGTCGTAGATACGCTAATCATCATCGACATGGCGGACGGATGATATTTCGCCAGCGAGAAGCCCACGTCAAACATCTTGATCCTTACGCCTGCGCCAGCCGAGAAGCCGGAGAAACTTCCCCCGCCTTTCAACTTCATATCCATATTGACCTTCGGATTGAATCCTACGCCCACCCAAAAGTTCTCGGACGGGATAAAATCCACGCCGATGATAAAATGCTTCGCCAACGTCTTAACAAAAGAATCCCCTTCATACTCTTTATCCGTATTATCGATATAATCGAACTTCCAACGGTTCAAGTATTGGGCCGTCAAAGAAAAACGAATCGGGGCATGCGCCATTTTCTGCGTGATACCCATCTGGATATCCCAAGGCATCTTTTGTCGCTCATCCTCGTAAGCTTTCAGTTGCGCGCCGATATTCTTCAAGGCAAAACCAAAGGAAAAGCCCTTATCCGAATTATAATAACTCAATCCCGCATCCACGCATAAACCGATAGAGGTATAATCAGCCAGCCCCGAATACAAGAACTTCAACGACAATCCACCCCGCCAACGCTCGCTCAAGTCGCGGGAGTAGAAACCATTCACGCTGATATCTTTCGCCGAAAGACTTGCTCCGGTCACGACATTATCCGGCAACACCTCCTGGATATCGCCATAGCTTATAAACGTAGCGCCTACGCCCCAAGCCCCTTTCTCGCCATGCGCTTTCGTGAACAAGGCACTCCCTACGTTGATATCCGAGATGTAATTCATATAATTCAAGTTGATCATCCCATCCATCTCCGCGCCTAGCAACGCCGGATTATGAAAAATAAGTGAAGGATCTCTTTCTACCAACGCCACGGTATGCCCACCCAAGGCGTTAGCCCGGGTCGAGGTCGGGAAACGTAAGAAAGTATACGCCTCGCTCCCGTTTTGCGCTGAGACAGACAGTGTAACAACGAATAAAATCAGTATAAATAGTTTATTTCTCATATTTTCATGCAAAAAATCGTTCAAAGATACATTAATTCGGAAAAATGTTTTTACTTTACACCCGCAAATCTCAGAAATACGGATTTCACATTAACAGAAACGGGAAAAATGCCAAAAAGGTATATTATCGCTCTCATTTTTGTTTGATATATGAAATAATTTGTATTTTTGCAGAAGTGAAAAACACTTATAAATTATTATAAACGTATGGAAATTAAAAAATCACCGAAAGCGGACCTTGAGAGAGGTAAGTCTCTAAGTATCCTGATGGGATTCGTAGTGGGCTTAGCTGTCTTGTTCGTGGGCTTCGAATGGAGCACCCGCGATGTAATGGTCGTTCAGGCTAGCGAGGGTGTAGCAGACATCATCGCCGAGGAAGAAGTGGAAATCACGAGACCGGAGAATACGCCTCCTCCACCTCCACCACCTCCAGCACCAGTTGTAACCGAGGTATTGAACGTTGTTGAAGACGACGTTGAATTGGAACAGCAAGATATCTTATCATCAGAGGATAATCAGCAAGAGGCTCAAACAGCCGTTTATACACCGCCTGCAGTAGTAGAGGAAGAGGAAGAATCCGCTCAGCAGATCTTTACGGTTGTAGAGGAAATGCCGAAGTTCCCGGGTGGAGACGCAGAATTGCTGAAGTTTATCGCTAAATCAATCAAGTATCCGGTAATCGCACAGGAAAATGGTATCCAAGGTCGTGTAATCTGCGCATTCGTGGTTAACCGAGACGGATCAGTAGTAGACGCTGAGGTATTACGTGGTGTAGACCCATCTTTGGATAAAGAGGCCCTTCGTGTGATCGGTACCATGCCTAAATGGTCTCCGGGTAAGCAGAGAGGTAAACCAGTACGCGTTAAGTATACTGTGCCTATCACGTTCAGATTGCAATAGTATAACATTAAACATATCAAAAGGGCTGCTTTATTTTCGCAGCCTTTTTTTATTTCATAACTCCATTAATTGATACAGCTATGTTAGCATTCGAGAATATACTTCAAAGAATAGAGAGCGAGATCTCTCAACTACAATTCACCAATCCTCCCAAGAGCTTATACGAGCCGATAGAGTACATCTTGTCCCTCGGAGGAAAAAGAATACGTCCGGCGTTAACGTTGATGGCATGTAATATATATAATAATAGTATAGAGAATGCGATCAAGCCCGCTTTAGGTCTGGAAGTTTTCCATAACTTCACCTTGCTGCACGACGACCTGATGGATGAAGCTGATAAAAGAAGGAACAAACCTACCGTACACAAGGTATGGAATGCCAATACGGCGATTCTTTCCGGAGACGCAATGCTAATAGCGGCTTATCAATTAATCGGATCAACGGAACACGGCCACCTCAAACAAGTGTTGGATTTATTTACGCAAACCGCGGCGGAAATATGTGGCGGCCAACAATTCGACATGGAATTCGAGTCTCGCATGGATGTGAGCGAGGAAGAATACATCGAGATGATCCGGCTAAAAACAGCCGTATTACTGGCCTGCGCCCTTAAGACGGGCGCCCTACTCGGAGGTGCCTCACAGGAAGACGCAGGCAACTTATACGCGTTTGGTATCAATATAGGTCTAGCGTTTCAACTGCAAGATGATTTACTAGATGTATATGGTGACACCGCCACTTTCGGGAAAAACATTGGCGGCGATATCCTTTGCAACAAGAAAACATTCTTATTGATCAACGCTCTCAGACTGGCCAACAAAGAACAAGCGGAAGCTCTCCGTAACTGGATGGATAAAAAAGAATTCGACCCAGCTCAAAAGATACAGGCATTCACCTCTATCTACAACGAATTGCAGCTAAAACAATTAACAGAAAATAGAATCCAAGCCTATTACGACGCATCTGTAGAGAACTTAAACGCTTTACAAGTCGCTCCCGAAAAATTAACGATCCTAAAAGAGGTTTGTGATCATTTAATGCATAGACAATCCTAATCCATGAGGTTAATAGACACACATTGCCATTTATATCTGGAGGATTTCGATCCTGAACAAGACGAACTGGCTCAAAAAGCAAAAGACTCAGGTATCGACACCCTGCTTCTGCCAAACGTAGACCTGACGACGATTGACAGAATGCACGATTTATGCGATCGATACCCAGAGTTCGCTTTCCCCATGATGGGATTGCATCCGACCAGTGTGGATAGCAATTATATCGATATCCTAAAACAAACGGAATCCTACCTATCTAAACGTACTTATTGCGGTATCGGTGAAATCGGGATCGATCTATATTGGGATAAGACTTATTTGAAGGAGCAACAAATCGTTTTCGAGGAACAACTGCGTTGGAGCATCGATCTGAACCTGCCCGTAGCCATCCATACCCGCAACGCATATCCGGAAGTTCTGGAATGCATACATAAAGTCGGAGCGGAAAGACTTAAGGGCGTATTTCATAGTTTTACCGGCACAACGGAAGAGCTGGAAGAAATAAAGAAACTGCCCACCTTCAAGATCGGGATAAACGGAGTTGTTACCTTTAAAAATTCAAAACTGTCCGAAGTCATCCGGCAAACGGATCTTAAAAAGATACTCTTGGAAACAGATGCACCCTATCTTTCACCAGTCCCCTACAGAGGTAGACGGAATGAGCCTACTTACATATGGAAGACGGCCGAGAAAGTGGCGGAAACATTCGGCCTCACGCTAGAGGAAACCGTAAACGCTACTCGAAAAAACACATTAGAATTGTTTAAAAGCGTAAATAAACCCATATAGACACTTTTTTTCGAATGAAGTCAAAATTTATTTCGTGGATATTGTGTATATGTCAAGCAAAAACTATAGATTTGTGCACTGAAAAGATTGCATATGGGAATTTTTTCGTATTTTGCGGTCGTTTTAGAAGAAGCTAGGCGAATAATTGGAGAGATGCTCGAGTGGTTGAAGAGGCACGCCTGGAAAGCGTGTAAACCCCTAAAGGGTTTCGCGGGTTCGAATCCCGCTCTCTCCGCGGTGGAGAATACCATGAATTAATTAACAATAAAATAAAAACAAATAAGAGAATTATTAATCTTAAAAATTAAACACACAATGAAAAAGTTATTTGCAAAAGCATTCTTGGGCTTATGTGCCCTTGGAACTTCTACCGTAGCATTCGCGCAGGACGCTGCAGACGCAGCTACAGCTGTTGAAGGAGGTATGTATCAAGCATTAAAAACAAAGTTTATCGAAGGTGGTGCCGACTTTATGAGTTTGGTTGCTATCGCTTTGATTTTCGGTTTGGCTTTCTGCTTAGAGAGAATTATCTACTTGAACTTAGCTGAAACAAATTCCAGCAAATTGTTGAAGGGTATCGAAGATGCTTTAGACAAAGGTGATGTTGAAGGCGCTAAAGCTATCGCTCGCGACACAAGAGGCCCTATCGCTTCTATCGCTTACCAAGGATTGATGAGAATTGACCAAGGTATCGACGTTGTAGAAAAATCTATCGTTTCTTATGGTGGTGTTCAAGGAGGTCTTTTGGAAAAGAATATGTCTTGGATCACATTGTTTATCGCAATGGCTCCGTCTTTAGGATTCTTGGGTACTGTAGTAGGTATGATCATGGCGTTCGATAAAATCGAGCAAGTTGGTGATATCAGCCCGACGGTTGTAGCAGGTGGTATGAAAGTGGCCTTGATTACTACTGTAGGTGGTTTGATCGTTGCTTTGATCCTTCAGGTATTCTATAACTATTTGTTAAGCAAATTGGAGGCTATCTTGAATCAAATGGAAGATGCTTCTATCTCTTTGCTTGACTTGGTTATCAAATACAACGTCAAATTCAAAAAATAATAACGAATTATGGCAGTTACTAAAATAAGAAAAATATCCAGTTGGACTTTACTGATAAGTTCTATTATCAGTATTATTGTTCTGGGTATGTTTTATGCGGGTGGAGTCGTTGACCCTGCCGCTGAAATGAAAGAGCCCATCTATACCGGGTTATTGATTAACTGGACTTCTGTATTGTTCTTCGTGACAATCATCAGTACAATGTTGTTTGCCGTTTGGCAATTTTTGACGTTGTTGAAGACAAACGCTAAATCAGCGATTATGTCTTTGGTTGTATTAGTTTGCTTCGTTGCCGTTTTGTTCATCACTTACACGATGGGTGACGCAACTCCTTTAACAGGTTTGAACGCAGACTCTCAAGTTTACAACACTCCGGGTTGGTTAAAGATCACAGATATGTGGATCATGTCTACAATCGTACTTTTGGTTCTGATCGTAGCATGTGTAGTTTGGGGTTCTGTAAAGAGAATCATGGGTAAATAATAGTAATAACGAACTGATAAAACAAGAAAGAAATGGGTAAGAAAAGAAAGACACCGGGTATCAATGGTTCTTCTTCGGCCGATATCGCTTTCATGTTGCTTATCTTCTTCCTTATTACTACATCAATGGATACAGATAAAGGTTTGGCAAGACGTTTGCCGCCCCCTGTACCTAAAGATCAGAAGAACGATACCGATGTTGACATCAAAAAGAGAAACTTGTTGGTTGTATTGATCAACAGTAATAACCAGATTCTCTGCGGTGATCAATTTGTCGATATCAAGCAATTGAAAGAGAGAATCAAAGAGTTCATTGATAATCCTTATAATGACGAACATAAGCCTGAGCGTGTAGAGGCTGATGTTCCATTCTTCGGAAAGATGATGGTAACGAAGAACCACGTAATTTCTTTACAGAATGACCGTGGTACCGAATACCAAGCTTATATCGATGTGCAGAATGAAATTGCGGCTGCTTATAACGAATTGAGAAATAAGGTTTCTAAGGAAAAATTCGGGAAGAATTTCGCTGATTTGGACGAAGAACAACAAAAAGCTGTACAGCAGATTTATCCGCAAAAGATATCAGAAGCTGAACCTAAAAATTATGGAGGTAAAAAGTAATGGGAAAGTTTAGTAAAGCGGGCGGTCGTGAAATGCCCGAATTGAATACATCATCATTACCTGACTTGGTGTTCGCTTTCTTGTTCTTCATCATGATGGTAACATCTATGCGTGAGGTAACATTGAAAGTAGAGTTCCATGCTCCACAAGCTACAGAGCTTCAAAAATTGGAGAAGAAATCTTTGGTAACATTTATCTATGTCGGTAAGCCGACTAGAGATTTGAGAGCGAAGATGGGTTCTGAAACTCGTATCCAGTTAAATGACGCTTTTGCGGAAACTTCGGAAATTCAGGATTATATCGCACAGGAAAAGTCCAGTATGAAGGAAGAGGACCAGCCGTTTATGACAGTTTCTATCAAGGCAGATAAAGAGACCAAGATGGGAACAATTACAGACATCAAGCAGGCTCTTCGTGAAGCATACGCATTAAAGATTAGTTATTCTGCCGCTCAACGTGTCGACGAATAATGATCTACAAATAGAATATCTAAAAAAGGCGGGAAATAGAATCCCGCCTTTTTTATTTCACCCCATAGACATTTTGGTGAATAATGGTCTTAACTCGCTCAAAAGATCGCTCCAGATCAAGCTCCCCATGAGTCATCAAACGCATTTCTAAAAATGCCTCTCCCTTACGATAGGGAGGTTGGAAATATACATGGTGATCCAAGACAAACCCCAGACGTTCATAAAAACCGATTCTACGTTTACTCATCTCCTCTGTCGGCATCTCTACCTCTAAGACAACCGGATCTTCGTGGAGAGCTATAAAACTTGTCATTGCTTTCGCTCCGATTCCTCCGTTACGAGCGGACTCGTCGATCGCAAAATGCTCCACATAAACAAAACCCTCAAATTGCCATCCGGTAATGAAACCCACATAAATACCATCCCGTAGCAAGGCATACATCTCGAAACGGCTATCTTCCTCCAAAAGCTTACGTACCAAAGAGAAATCACGACGCTCTTCCTCGGGGAAAGAACTAGTATATGTTTTCTCTACTAGATCCAATAAAGGATCGGCTATCTCCCGGACAGGCTTACTAATTATTACATGATCTTCGCTCATAAAAAAAATACTTAATAATTGAATAAAGAATGCTTACAAAATCAAAATAATCTAACATAATCTTTAGGTGATTATAAGATTATCATTATATTTGTATTAAATATGAAAGATATAATCTAACAGTAATACAAATATACTGAATATATGGCACATCATCAACTAGATGAACTGGACGAGAAGATACTTAAACTAATCATCGGCAATGCGCGTATGCCATTTTTGGAAGTAGCGAGGGAATGTAACGTATCCGGAGCGGCTATTCATCAACGCATACAAAAGCTGACTAATTTAGGGGTTATCAAAGGCTCAGAATTCATCGTGGATAACACAAAAGTTGGGTATGAAACTTGCGCATATATGGGGTTATTCCTAAAGTCTCCCGGACAATTTCCAAGCGTTACAGAAGCGCTGTTGCAGATACCGGAAGTCGTGGAATGCCATTATACAACGGGGCAATACGACCTGTTTATAAAAATATACGCAAAGAACAACCAGCATTTGCTAAGCATCATCCACAACAAGCTTCAACCATTGGGCTTGGCTCGCACCGAATCGCTTATATCCTTTAAGGAGGCATTCAAAAGGCAAATTCCTATTGATCTGGACGACGATTAAACAAAGGAAGCTATATAAGAAAAGGGTCCGTAATCCGGTTGAAACCGGTTACGAACCCTTTTTATCATGATCACTAAGCGCTATTAGAACTCAGCGTTATTCGGTGTACGCGGGAAAGGTATCACGTCACGGATATTTCCCATACCCGTAACGAACAACAAAAGACGCTCAAAGCCCAAACCGAAACCAGAGTGAGGCACCGTACCAAAACGGCGAGTATCTAAGTACCACCACATATCCTTCATCGGGATGCCCAATTCGTCAATACGACTCATTAGCTTATCATAGTCAGCCTCACGCTCGGAACCGCCGATGATCTCTCCGATCTTCGGGAATAATACGTCCATCGCACGTACCGTCTTTCCATCCTCGTTTTGCTTCATATAAAAAGCCTTGATCTCTTTCGGGTAATCCGTTAAAATTACAGGACGTTTGAAGTGATCCTCCACTAAGAAACGTTCGTGCTCGGAAGCCAAATCTACACCCCAATAAACAGGGAACTCAAATTTATGTCCTTTAGCGACAGCCTCTTCCAATATCTTGATTCCTTCAGTGTACGGCAAGCGAACGAATGAGTCTTTCAAGACCCCTTCCAGACGAGCGATCAATTCCTTATCGAACATATCGTTCAAGAACTTGATATCCTCCATACAGTTATCCAACGCCCATTGTACGCAATATTTAATGAACTCCTCGGCCAACTCCATATTGTCCGTGATATCATTAAAAGCGACTTCCGGCTCAATCATCCAGAATTCCGCCAAATGACGAGGCGTATTTGAGTTCTCCGCACGGAACGTAGGGCCAAACGTATAAATCTGTCCCAAGGCTGTAGCAGCCAACTCTCCCTCCAACTGTCCGGAAACCGTCAAGCTAGCCTGCTTGCCGAAGAAGTCGTCCTCATAAATGATAGAGCCGTTCTCATCCTTTTTCAAGTCGTACAAATTCTTGGTAGTAACTTGGAACATCTGTCCGGCACCCTCACAGTCGGAAGCCGTGATGATCGGCGTATGGAAATAGAAAAAGCCTCTATCATGGAAAAACTTATGGATAGCGTAAGCCATATTATGACGAATACGGAATACCGCTCCAAATGTATTCGTACGAGGACGCAAATGAGCGATCTCACGCAAAAACTCCATGGAGTGTCCTTTTTTCTGCAATGGATAAGTAGCTGGATCAGCCGTACCGAAGATCTCAATCTCGGTAGCCTGTATCTCCACATTTTGCCCCTTACCTTGGGATTGTGTCAAGATACCATTTACGCTGATACTAGCTCCCGTGGTAATCGGTTTCAAGAACTCATCACCCAATTTATCTACATCCACAACGATCTGAACATTATTAATTGTAGAACCGTCATTCAAGGCGATAAAATTCACCTGTTTGCTACCACGGCGGGTACGTACCCATCCTTTCACATTCACGGTAGTACCGAAAGCGTCGCTTTTCAGCACGTCTACAATTTTTGTTCGTTTAATTGTTTCCATCTGTATCGTTTTTTGTTATTCGAAAGCTCCCATCCTAAGAGCGTTCACTTCCCTTTCATTTAAGTAACGCCATTTACCGCGGCCTAAGTTCTTCTTAGTCAAACCGGCGAAATAAACACGATCCAATTTCGTCACATGATATCCCAACGATTCGAAAATACGGCGCACGATACGGTTACGGCCGGAATGGATCTCTATACCCACTTGGCTCTTATCGTCCTCGCTAGCATAGCTGATAGCGTCCGCATGGATCTCTCCATCCTCAAGCTCAAGGCCGTTGGCGATTTTCTCCATATCCTCGATAGCCACGTTCTTATCCAACCACACATGGTAGATCTTCTTCTTCTTGAAAGATGGGTGAGTCAATTTAGAAGCTAAATCACCATCGTTCGTCAACAACAAGACTCCTGTCGTATTTCGGTCCAAACGGCCTACCGGATAAATACGTTCTTGGCAGGCGTTCTTCACCAAATCCATTACCGTCAGGCGTTCTTGAGGATCATCAGAAGTCGTTACGCAATTCTTCGGCTTGTTTAATACAATATATACTTTGCTCTCGATCTGAACCGGCTTCTCGTTAAATGTAACAACATCTTGACGAGTAATCTTAGTACCCAATTCCGTTACCACGACATCGTTTACCTTAACAGCTCCTTTCTGGATAAACTCATCAGCCTCACGACGAGAACAAACACCAGCGTTAGATAAGAATTTGTTCAAACGAATCGGTTCGTTTGGATCCGCCAAGACTTCCTTATACTTGATCTGTTTCGGACGAACGTTGTATCCCTGCGATCTTTGGAAGCCACCTCCTCCACCGGGACGGCGATTATTATTGTAAGAAGGACGGCGATTATTTCCATATCCACCACCCCCTTGACGATTACCGCCATAAGAGTTATCGTTACCATACGAACGTCTGGGTGCGTAACCGTCCCCGCCGCTTGAACGTGAATCATTGTAATCAACCCGGGTATCACCTACTCTAGGTCTTCTTTTCTTCATACCATCCGCAGACATTCCCTCTCCGGAAGGACTAGCGGAATAAGCCTTTGCCGGTCCATCATAATTAGGACGAGACGGACGATTGTATTGCCCTCCTCCATTCCCATATGACGGGCGGTTATTTCCATAAGACGAGCGGCCGCTGTTGTAGCCACCTTCACGGTTGTTGCCATAAGACGGGCGATTATTTCCATACCCACCTTCGCGATTGTTGCCATAAGATGGACGACTATTACCATAGCCCCCCTCACGGTTGTTGCCATACCCGCCTTCACGGTTATTATCGTAAGAACGCGGACGGCTCGGACGATCCCCGTATGAAGGACGGTTATTTTCTCCATAAGACCGATACGGTCTACGTTCATAGCTACCCTCAGGTTTATTATAACCCTGATTGTAAGGTCTTCTTTCACCTTCTTGGTCTGTGTTTTCCCGTCTGATACTTGGTATCACTTTTTTTGGACGCGGTTGAGATTCATCTCTTTCTTCTGTACTCATTTGTTATAAATTAAACAATGGTTAAAAACTTGGTAGCCTCACGGCTACCTGTATTATCACTAAATTCCTGTATAATTATGAGGCGTTATAGCCCTTAATTCATCTTTAATCCGGTCGCTAACATTCAAGGTTTCGATAAATTCCTTGATAGATTGCTCCGTAACAGTCTGGTTCGTACGTGTCAAAGCTTTTAATGCCTCGTAAGGCTTCGGATAACCCTCACGGCGTAAGACCGTCTGGATACCCTCGGCTACCACAGCCCAGCAATTATTCAAATCCCTACTTAGGGCGCTCTCGTTCAATAACAATTTACCCAAGCCTTTTGTTAAGCTCTTGAAGGCAATTTCTATATGTGCCAAAGGCACGCCTACATTTCTCAACACGGTAGAATCCGTCAAGTCTCTTTGTAAACGAGATACCGGCAATTTCGTAGCCAAATGCTCTAAAATAGCGTTAGCGATCCCTAGATTACCCTCAGCGTTCTCGAAATCAATCGGGTTCACCTTATGTGGCATAGCAGACGAACCGATCTCACCCGCCTTGATCTTTTGCTTGAAATACTCCATGGAGATATATTGCCAGAAGTCACGATTCAAGTCGATCAAGATCGTATTGATACGCTTCAAGCCATCGAAGATCGCTGCCAGATTATCATAATTAGAGATCTGGGTAGTCCACTCCTCACGTTTCAAGCCTAACACCTCACTAACGAACTTATTACCGAATGCCCTCCAATCATATTCCGGATACGCTACATGATGCGCATTGAAGTTTCCTGTAGCACCACCGAATTTAGCGGAGATAGGAACGGCCTTTAACAATGCCAACTGTTGCTCCAAACGGTAAACAAAGACCATCACCTCCTTACCCAAACGAGTCGGAGATGCCGGTTGCCCATGTGTCTTAGCCAACATCGGGATATCCATCCATTCCTCGGCGTATTTTTTCAAGGCGCCGATCACCTCTTCCAAACCCGGATAATACACCTCTTGCAAAGCGTCCTTGATCGATAAAGGCACAGATGTGTTATTAATATCCTGAGAAGTCAATCCAAAATGAATAAACTCGTGGTATTTCTCCGCAAGGAAATGATTTGTTTTTTCCTTAATAAAGTACTCCACCGCTTTCACATCGTGGTTTGTCACGCTCTCGATCTCCTTCACTCGTAAAGCGTCCTCCTCCGTAAACTCCTGATAAATTTTCCGGAGCCCCTTTTTTACTTCCGCCGCATTTAACTCGCTTAATTGCGGAAGAAACTCAGATAGAGTAATAAAATACTCGATCTCAACTCGCACCCTATACTTGATAAGTGCGTATTCTGAAAAATAAGCCGCCAGATTCTCAGCCTTATTCCTGTATCGCCCATCCACGGGCGAAATAGCAGTCAGTGTCGATAATACCATATACATTATTAATATAGAGTCGCAAAGTTAAGTCTTTTCCATTGAATAATAAGGTAAGCAATCGTTATTTTTAACTAAATGCCCCGTTTTTAGGACCATCAGACACTTACGTAGCCACATCCAAACAAAATTCATATTCATCCACATTTTTTCGTCAAAAAGTTTGGTGGTAATAAAAAAAGCCGTATCTTTGCAGCGCTTTAGAGAGATAAAGCGAACGAAAAAATAAGTTTAAAGGGCGTTTAGCTCAGCTGGTTCAGAGCATCTGCCTTACAAGCAGAGGGTCGGCGGTTCGAATCCGTCAACGCCCACCTTTAAATTTATTATTTCACCGAAAGATTTTCGGGCGTTTAGCTCAGCTGGTTCAGAGCATCTGCCTTACAAGCAGAGGGTCGGCGGTTCGAATCCGTCAACGCCCACAATAGAAAAGATTGTTTGGTTTCCAGACAGTCTTTTTTTATTTAGGAACCAGAGAGTTTACCCGAGGTTCCAGAAACTTTTCCAAAGCAAGTTAACTTCCCTACAATTCCCTATCTCTTCTGCGACAAGAGGACAGCGATCAGACGATCTAACGAGAACTTACCAGGTCCTGCTATATACATCAAGATAAAAATGACCAAGTAAACGAACGCCAACTCTTTCAAAGAAAACGGATCATTCCCGTGAATCACGAAGAAAGCCACTCCCATAGTAAAAATCATCGGGATCATTGCCAACCGATAGAGCGCACCGAGAATAAAGCCAATCGAACAAAAAAGCTCCCCAAAAATGGCCAAGCCTAGAGAAACCGAATGTCCAACTCCCAGTGGGTCCGGAAATGCGGCGGACATGCTCTCAAAATTCGTCCACTTCTGTATCCCATGCGAAAGCAATAGACCTCCAAATAACAAACGAAGCGCCAACAACAGTAACGATATAGCTGTACCATCCGGCTTCATTGGAAAAAGAAATTTGTAAAATGCTGACATAATTCCCCTATTTTTTATCTTATCAATTCATCTTTCTGGTAATAAAACAAAAACGAAGTAAGGTTAGTTCAGCAAAAGCTCCGGGAATTGACAAGCGGCTTATCTTTCGCCTTGCAAAACGTTTGCCACTACTATCATAACACTATTTACCTTATTATAATACAACGACTTGAAATAATACATCTTCAAAAGAATAACAATTTAACAACATGCTAATTACCTTTGTTTTCCGTGTTCTTTCATTACTTAAATAACTCCATCATAAACGTACATAAAAACTTTCGGTTTTTTCGTAAGTTTGTAGTCGAAAATATATTTCACTGAATATGAGAAATTAAATTAAGGAGAACAGGAGTAACAGTGAATATATCAAATGAGTAAGTATATTACGAATTATTACATTTAGACTATGCTTTTAGAAAAACTACTTAAAGGATTTAATTATAGCACCAGTACTTTCAATTTGAAGGAATCTAAGTTATTTGACCAATATTTTGAACGAATATTGATTAGTAAAGGTACATTTTTGGTCAAGGAAGGAGAAATAGAGAGGTATAGTTATTTCGTTTTTGATGGAATATTACGTTGTTGGCTATTAAATCATAAAGGAGAAGAACAAATCTTTTGGTTTTGTAAAGAGGGTACGTTCTCAATGTCGAACATATCTTTTACATTACAAACAAAGTCTGCGTTTAATGTGCAAACAATTGTAGATAGCGTTATTTACCGAATAGACAAGAAACAAGAAAATGAACTATACACCGCTATACCTAAGGTAAAAACTGTATTTGAAGATTTGAATGCTATATTGCTGAATAAACTCTTGAAAAGAAATATCGACTTGATTAAATATTCCCCTGAACAGTATTATCTACAGATGATTGAAGAATATGGCATTACACTAAACTATATACCGCTAAAAGATATAGCTTCTTATTTGGGTATCACACCACAAGCACTAAGCAGAATCCGTAAACGTATTTTTTAACTTAGATTCAGTGCTTTAAATGTAAAAGTTCCGAACTTTGTAGCTTTAAATAGTAATTACAATTATGATTAAAAAAATTAAAGTTACAGATCATCCACGTTTGATGGAAATCTGGGAAAGTTCAGTATTAAATACACATGATTTTCTTAAAGAGGAAGATTTTCTATACTATAAGGAACAACTTCCAGTATATTTTCAACATGTCACTCTATTCGGATTTGAACAAGAGGGAATCTTAGTAGGATTTATGGGAATCGCAAAAGGAAATCTTGAAATGTTATTCATTGACAATAATTATCGAGGTATAGGAATAGGAAAAAAATTAATCACTTATGCCATAGATAATTTGCAAGTAACAAAAGTCGATGTGAATGAGCAAAATAATCAAGCTGTCGGTTTTTATAAACATATAGGCTTTAACACATACAAAAGGTCTGATTTGGACGGAGAAGGTAAAGAATATCCTATTTTACACATGCGGTTATAGTTTTCCTTAAAATCACATAAACAAAAAATCCTTGGAAATCTAATGATTACCAAGGATTTCTTGTGACCCGGGTGGGACTCAAACCCACGACCTTCAGAACCGGAATCTGACGCTCTATTCAACTAAGCTACCGAGCCAAAGACTGCGCAAAAGTACATATAATATCTTAGTTTAGCAAATACAGGAGAGAAATATTTTATTTTTGATATTTTGCATATAAGTATTCTGCTTATTCTGCCATTTTGCAAATAAAAGCGATCACATTCTTGTTATTTTGCCATTAATCATTATCTTTGCCGCACATATTTTACAAACACAAAGTACAACAAGTATATGAGCTATCTTATTAAACCCGCAGGGTATAAAGCCTTACTTAACTTATCCCAGACTGAAATGGGAATCAAGAAGATCAAGGACTTTTTCCAGCAAAACCTCTCATCCGAGCTACGCCTAAGACGCGTAACCGCACCGTTATTCGTACTTAAGGGCATGGGTATCAATGATGATCTCAACGGGACCGAGCGAGCCGTTACTTTTCCAATCAAGGATTTAAACGACTCTAAAGCAGAGATCGTACACTCACTCGCCAAATGGAAACGACTGACACTCGCCGATTATCACATTGAAGAAGGTTACGGTATTTACACCGACATGAACGCCATCCGCTCAGACGAGGAGCTAGGCAATTTACACTCTTTATACGTGGACCAATGGGACTGGGAACGTGTAATGAGCGAAAGCGAACGTAATATCGATTTCCTCAAGGAAATCGTCCGTCGCATATATGCCGCTATGGTCCGTACCGAATATTTAGTTTACGAGATGTTTCCTCAAATCCGCCCGACGCTCCCCCAACAGATTCATTTCATCCATTCCGAGGATTTGTTACAAAAATATCCTACCTTTACACCGAAAGAGCGGGAAGACGCTATTACCAAGGAATACGGGGCCGTATTCATTATCGGTATCGGATGCTCGCTAAGCAATGGAGAGAAGCATGACGGACGTGCTCCGGACTACGATGATTGGTCTACGATCGCCGAGAACGGACAAACCGGATTGAACGGGGATTTATTGGTTTGGGATGATGTACTAAACCGTTCTATGGAACTATCCTCTATGGGTATCCGCGTCAACAAGGAAGCCTTGCTACGCCAGTTGGATATTTGCAAAGCCGGGGAGAAAAAGGAACTATATTTCCACAAACGCCTCTTGAGCGGTGAACTTCCGCAAAGTATCGGCGGTGGTATCGGACAAAGCCGGTTGTGTATGTTCTATCTTCGTAAGGCCCATATCGGAGAGATACAGGCAAGTATCTGG
Source organism: Parabacteroides sp. CAG:2 (assembly GCF_000436315.1). NCBI lineage: Bacteria > Pseudomonadati > Bacteroidota > Bacteroidia > Bacteroidales > Tannerellaceae > Parabacteroides > Parabacteroides sp. CAG:2. The sequence goes on from NZ_FR885330.1 coordinate 184,514, forward strand.
CCGGAGGAGATGCGCAAGGAAGCACGTGCGGCTGGAATGATGCTTATTTAGTTAACAGCCAACTATTATATTATGGATGTAAAGATTGAAGAAAGCTGGAAAAAACGGTTAGCCGACGAGTTTGAAAAAGATTATTTCAAGCAATTGACCGATTTCGTTAAACAAGAATACCGCCAAGGTACTGTTTATCCTCCCGGTCCTTATATGTTCAACGCTTTTGAGCACTGCCCGTTCGATAAAGTGAAGGTCGTTATCCTCGGCCAAGATCCTTATCACGAGCCGGGACAGGCGCACGGACTTTGTTTCTCCGTGCAGGATGGGGTACCTTTCCCCCCTTCCCTCATCAATATATTCAAAGAAATACAAGATGATCTAGGGCATCCGGTTCCAAGAACGGGCAATTTGATTCGTTGGGCAGATCAAGGCGTATTATTGCTAAATGCCACTCTCACAGTACGAGCGCATCAAGCCGGTTCCCATCAAAATAGAGGTTGGGAGACCTTTACCGATGCTGTTATTCATCGTCTGGCGGCTGAAAGAAGCCATATCGTTTACATATTATGGGGTTCCTACGCACAAAAGAAAGGTGCTTTCATCGATCCATCCCGTAATCTGGTTCTTAAATCAGCCCATCCGTCCCCTCTTTCCGCTTACCGGGGATTCTTCGGAAACAAGCATTTCAGCAAAGCCAATGATTATTTAATCGCAACTGGGCAAACTCCCATCGAATGGTAAGATCATTGAGAATTGAAAATTAGCTATACAATCCAATAATTTTCAATTCTCAATTTTCGGTTCTTAATACCACTGCTGTCCATCCCTATAATTACTTCTCTTATCATACTTCAAATCTTTCAATAAAGCAGAGCTTACAGCGATACTGAATGTATAGGATTTATAAGGACCGACCGGAACGAAACTAGCCGTCATTTGCCAGCAGTGCAAGTTACGAGTTACGTTACAAGTCATATAAGAGATCTTCTTAGCGTCAAAATCATAAGTAGCGTTAAAGTTAAAACGCCAGTTCTTTGTCGGCTGGATATTTCCGTTAAAGCTCAAAGAGTGAGTCAAGGCGTAATCATACTCCAGTTTAGAACGATTAAAATCACCATACCGCAAACTCAAACCATAACTAAACGAGAGGCTCCAAGGAATCTTGGAAATTAAATAGCCATCGGCATCTGTCTCACCGGTCTCTTTCTTTTTGCCCAACAGACGGCCACCACTTTCCTTATTCTCGCCCTCTCCTTCTCCATCCGGGTTCAAGCCATCCGGATCTGCATTCGGATCCGTGGAAGCCGATTGATTCCCGGATTTATCCGATGAGCTATCACCTCCTCCAAACAACTTCTTGAACGTATCATTATTAAATGTATAAGAAAAACTGGTGCTAGTCCCTCTCAAACGGCCAATACCCTTGCCTGCTTTCCAACGGGGAATATCGACACGATGCCCATTCTCATCGTACGTATAGGTATCGAACTGACCATTCAAGTTCAACGTATAACTCTTGGATAATTTCAAACGTAAACCGACACTCAAGTCACTCCACTTAAATGAATCCGCCGCCATATTATAACTCATGCCTAACGACAGCTTATCGATCAGACTAATTTTCTTGAATCCGGTAGAGTCCTTATCCGAACGCACCTTCATCTCGATATTGTTATTTACGTCAAAACTGATATTTCCTTGTTTTCCCGTTCCCGGAACGCCATACATATTATGAGCGAACGGAGAATACGTATATTCACGATCCTCACCATTCGCGTCTTGATATACATAAGTCTCATAAAAACCAAAACGAGAAGAAGCGAAGTCCGGCTGGGCGCTTACCGTAATAGACGGCTCGAAACGGTGACGGATCATCTCAACCTTATTACCCAAGAATGGCAACGGTTTATAAAAACCATACAAGGTAGTAGACGCAGAGATAGAAGCGTTAAAATCGTAAATACGATAAAAACCATACGTAGTGTCGCGGGCTACCAAAGCCTGTTTCTGCGTATCATATTCCTGTTCGATCTTGCTGGTGTACCAACGTTCCTTATAATTGAAAGAGGGAGAAATATTCAAGTACTTGAGCACGGAGAATGTAGCGCTTACCGGAATCGAGTGCTGCATAGCATTCTGCCAATCTTTGATCAAATTCGATTTGAATAATAAGTTTTCTTTTGTCGTTATACTATTACTAAACGTACCGGAATAACTCATGGAGATCTTCTCGTACCAACGCTCCTTCCCGACCGGATGTTTCCGCTTGAAAGGGAAGATACGACTCATCGTAACCGTCATGCTAGGCAAGGTCACGGCGATAGAAGAATCCCGGGTCGTCTGGTTTATACTCATCGTACCAGAGATCGTGAACGGGTTATTCGGGAAACGTTTCGTTACGTTGATGGATGAACTCTTCGTATTCTGGTTCACATCGGCATACCCATTCGCATTCGGGTATAAACTGTTCTGATTATTGCGGTCATACGAAGAGGTCGAGAAGTTTACGCTCGCCGAGAAAGACAGATAAGGATTCGCCTTAGGGTCTTGCGTATGCGTCCAGTTTACCTTGAAGTCCTTAGACAAATTATAGTCGGGTAATCCCTTATCTCCCAATTTCGTCACCAAATAAGAAGCATTAAAACTGCCCGAGAATTTATAACGTTTGCGGTAAGCCGACTTGGCCGACAATCCCCAAGATCCCTTGGTATAAATCTCTCCCAACAAAGCCAAGTCCATATAATCGCTCAAGGCGAAATAATATCCACCGTCACGCAAGAAGAAACCTCTGGTAGACTCGTCTCCGAAAGTCGGCATAATAATACCGGATGAATATGTACTCGAGAACGGGAAGAAACAGAAAGGTAACCCGATCGGATACAACGGCACGTCCTCCAAAACTAGATAGACCGGACCCGTTACGATATTCTTTTTCGGGCGCACCTTCGCTTTTGTCATCTGAATGTAAAAGTGAGGATGCTCATGCTCGTCGCAGGTCGTATACTTACCACCCACCATGTTCAAGATATCCCCTTCCATCTTTTTCGTTCGCCCGGCGGTAACATACCCTTCGCCCTGCTGGGTAATCACGTCCGTGATATATCCTTTCTTGGTACCAAAATTATACCGCATCGTCTTCGACTCATACTGCTGATCGCCCTCCTTAAACAACGGATAGCCAAACTCCTGCCCGATAGAGTCGAGTCCAAACTTAGCGAACACGATGCTACTATCCATATTCATCTCGATCAATTCGGATTGCAGCTCGATATTCTGGTATTTGACATCGCCTTCCCCGTAAAGATATGCCCAGTTGCCAGCCGTCATCACGATAGAATCGGTCGCTTGATAACTGACCGGAGCATCTAGCCCGGTCTGCTTTTCTGGAATCGAATCTCCCGCTAACGTTGTACTATCCGTAGGAGCCACCAAGAGAGAATCAGTCTGCGCCAAGCTATCGGCAGGAGCGACAATCTCCTGCGCTTGCACGCCCAAGCCTCCCAAGAGGAAAACGAATAGAATGATTAGGACTCTATATATCAAAAACATTACTTCGTTCTTTGCAGTGTGTTACAGCGTGCAAATGTATAATAAATAAACGAGCCCTTATGCTTTTATTCCCCTAAAAAGAGTTTACACCAGTGTTCAAACTGCTCAACTGTCTCATTTCCATACTTGGATAAGCTCTGTTTTATCTTATCAGCCGGTTTCTCTTTCGTCAATTTAGTCTTGCTAAAGAATTTATCAGCGAAACAGATCAATTGTTCTTCCAATGACACGGGACGCATATCCCGATGTGGAACAGGCAGGTTCCGTTCCTCGATCATGGCAAGAGAAAGTCCTGTTCCCGTATGCCTCTCGCAAACTAAGGCGTGGCGAGGATACCCCTCTTTCCGCATTAAATCGGCTCCCAGATAGCCATGGCAGATATAATCGGCCTCCCCATGGCAATCGATATCCGGTGCGTTACACAAAAAGATCCCTATGTCATGCAACATCGCCGCTTCCTCAATAAAAGTCAGATCCAGATTCATCTCCGGATGCAAACGGGCCAATGCCAATGCCTTATCCGCCACGCTGCGGCTATGAGTCACCAAAATCCGGTAGGCATCCGAACTTTCCGGATAATATTTCTTTATTATATCAAGAGGTTTCATCCTATTTATTTTTTTGCGAGACAAAAATAAACAATCTCTCTCACATATACTACTTCTCATCACTGATACCCCTGAAACCAATTGCCCAGTTTCAAATCTTTTATATCCGCACCTGTTTCCCGTTCGCCTCTCAAATACTCAGAGAAGTAATCGACCATCCGCCAGTAATAATACTCATTATAGTCATCAAAATGATGACGTTTTCCCGGTACGATCAACATATCAAAGCGTTTGCCAGCCTTGATCAACTCGTCCACGACAACAATGGTATTCGCCGGATGCACATTATTATCGATATCGCCATGGATCAATAACAGACGGCCTTTCAAATTCCTCGCCAATTCCTGATTGGTCGGGATGCGAATATCGAACGAGATATTTCCCATATCATCCGTGATCTCCTTTACCCCATGATGTTTCTCTCCCCACCACCGGTTATAAATGTTATTGTCATGATTGCCGGCACAAGATACCGCTACCTTAAAGAAATCCGGATAAAGCAGCATAGCCGCTGTAGACATGAAACCGCCACCGGAGTGTCCGTGTATGCCGACCCGGTTGATATCCATGAATTTATATCGAGCGCACAACTGCTCGATAGCTACTTTATGATCCGCCATCGGATAATCACGCAAATTTCCATATCCATAATTATGATACCACTTGGAGCGACTGGGATGCCCTCCCCTATGTCCCATGCACACCACGACAAATCCGGCTTGCGCCAAACGATCCGTACGAGGATTCATCGGGATGTAGCGAAAGAAAGTTCCCTCCTGTTGCGGTCCGGGGTATACATAGTTAATGACCGGATATACTTTCGTGGAATCAAAATCAAAAGGCTTATACATGACACCATACAAATCGGTCACCCCGTCGGCCGCCTTTACCGAAAAAGGCTCAGGGAATTTATAACCTGCCATGAATAATTGGGAGAAGTCACTCTCCTCCAAGGTCATCAATCGGTTACCTTGGTTATCATACAATGCCGTAGCCGGGATCGTATTGACACGAGAATAGTTATCCACGATATATCGCATGGATTTATCCATAGAGACCAGGTGGAAATAATCGCCCGGAGTAATCAGCTTTAAGCCCGAACCATCCAGATTCACCCGATACAAATGCTCGTAATAAGGAGTCGTATCTCCCTTTTCCCGGGCATTCGCCTTGAAGTAAACGACTCGATTCTTACTGTCCACGTCTACGATGGCGTCCACATGCCAAGGTCCTTTGGTGATACGGTTTTTCAAATTTCCTTGCGCGTCATATAGATACAGATGCGCCCAACCATCCCGTTCGCTCCAATGGATCAATTCCTTACCATTATCGGTCATCGCTAGCGGGCGGGTTTCCATAGAGGTATTTAGACGTTCCTCAATGATCGCTTTTACCGAATCCTCCCCGATCGTATACGAACAGATATCCACCCGTTTCATATCCCGGCTGACACGGGTCAAATAGAAGGTCTGGTTATCTCCCAACCAGATCGAGTTCCGAGTGAGTCCCCTACGCTCCTTATCCGGTTTGGAGGCTAGATTGATTGTTTGATCTTTAAAACAATCCACCCGGATTTCTTTCCGCTTTCCGGCATTTTCCAAATCAAAGAGATATAAATGAACGATTGGAGAACCCGCCTCTCCCGGCATCTGATATTTATAGGTCTCAAGTGTAGGACGAGGTTTGGCGATCGAGTTAATCACCCATAAATCTTGCACCGCACGTTGATCCGACAAGGTCGCGACGAAATAACGACCATCGGGAGACCAGTTCCCCATTACATATTTCCGCTTATGGTCACATAAAGTATCGGTATTCAAGAAGGTCCGGGGCATACCAAAGCCAAAATCTTTTTCGCCATCCGTAGTCAAGGCGATCTCGGATATCGTCTTATCCTCCGGGTCCTTCACGGCCTTCTCATAATCCTCATAACTCATGACATACAGGTTCAAATCTTTCGCGAAGACAACCCGCTTTTTATCCGGCGATATATTCGCCCAACGGATTTTAGCAGGAATCTCGTCTTTCGTAATCCGAGTCAACCGGGAGGACGGATAATCATACGAGAAAAAATAGTTCCCGTTCGTACCCTTTATCGAGAAAGTAAACGTGCGATCATCTTCCTTTAAGCGTAAATCTTCGATAGGAAGTTGTTGTCCGGTAAAAGGCTCTCTCACGATCTCGCTTATCTGTGCCGCCAACTCATCCCGATCGAATAATAATCGTTTATTTCTCGAATCGGGGTCCACCAGATACCAGTTTGTCCCCTCACTCGTCTTATACTCATACCAGAATTTGTCACTATTATTAAAATAATTGGGGGTAAGGGTATAAGAGAAAAGTAACTGTTCCGCATTCGACGGAGCAAAACGGCGTGCTTGCGTATATTCCGGTAGGACATCTTGCGCATAGGTAAAAGGCACCCATGATAAACTCAAAAAGGCTACCGCATAAAAAAGTGTTTTTACATTCATAGATTCTTAGTATTGTCTGTTATTCGCCTCAAAAGTATAAACTTTCCGCAAGATACCAAGCAGATAGCGATCATTAGTTATGTGTAAGATACTTCTTCTACAAGCTACTAGAAAGATAAATAACAACTTTATTAGTAACAACTTTATTACAAACCTAATATTGATTATCTTTGCGATAGAATAATCGTTGAAAAATCATGGAGAATAAGCCTTTTATATTCGGAGTCGCAACATCGGGCGATAATTTTACCGATCGCGAGAAAGAGACAGAGCGTCTATTGTTGAACTTTCAGCATGGTGTAAATACGGTACTGATTTCACCTCGTCGTTGGGGCAAGACTTCTTTAGTGCAGAAAGCATGTCACTTGGCGCAATCCGACAAATTGAAAGTCGTGTATCTTGATATATTCTCATGCCGTAGCGACAGGGATTTTTATGATGCGTTCGCTGCAGCCATTCTCAAACAAACTTCCTCAAAGTTAGATGAATGGCTGGAGAATACCAAGCTATTCCTCTCACGTATCAGCCCTAAAATATCCATAGGCACCGATCCCATGACAGATTTTTCCATATCACTTGAGATGAATCCTCAAAGTAATGATGTTGATGAGATATTACAACTTCCCGAAAAAATAGCGCAAAAGAAGGGATATAATATTGTCGTATGTATCGATGAATTTCAACAGATTGCCGAATTTAAGGATTCGAAGACATTCCAAAAGCGATTACGTTCCGTGTGGCAATTACAAAAGTCGGTGTCTTATTGCTTGTTCGGTAGCAAGAAGCATTTGATGAATGAACTATTTGAAAAAAAGAGTCTTCCCTTTTATAAATTCGGCGATGCTATTTATCTGCCAAAAATCGGGACTTGTGATTGGATCAATTATATATGTGGTCGTTTTGAGGCTACAGGTAAGCAGATTTCAAAAGAACTGGCTGAAAAGATATGCCAAAGGGTAGACAATCATTCATCCTATGTGCAGCAATTAGCATGGTTGGTATGGATTCATACAGATAAGGTCGCTACGGAGCAGAACTTTGAGGAGGCATATCAGGATATCATCGATCAAAACACTCCGCTATTCGAGAAACAGACCGAAAGTCTGACGACTTATCAAATGAATTTTTTACGCGCCATCCTAGATGGAGTACATAGCGAGTTTACCACGCAAGAGATTCTACAGAAATATAAACTTGGCTCATCGGCAAATGTCAGTATCGTAAAGAGGGCATTAGTTAAAAAAGAGTTGATTGAAATAGAGAAACGCAAGGTCATCATTCCAGATCCGGTGATGAAAGTGTGGCTAAAAAAGGAATTGGGAGGCGTTTAAGACAACGCTCCCTAGCCTTCTGATACGAAAAAGGCTAGAGAGCATCTTCTATTTATCCATCGGTTCTATTAACTGCCAACTTGAACGAGCGTCACGATCGGACGATCTTGCGCATCTTCAAATATGGTGGATTTTCCGGTTTCCATATCCACCTCGATTCTTAACCGAGCCATATCCGAATTGCGGATCGCTCCCAAGATGAACTTACTGCCTTGCGGTACGTTATAAGTATCCCAATCTCTATAAATAGCGCAACCAGAAAAATCAAAGTCAATCGGGGTTACGCTTTTTTCTTCTGCTATAAAATCGTATTTGTAAATACTCTTATTCATGATTCGATAAATACAATTATTAGATATACCAACCACATTCTCCATCTCTCCGGGCTGGAAGCCAACTTCTCTGATCGTATTATCTTTTGAATTATATACAAGCATATTATTTGTATCATCCGTGGCTAGAAGAACATGGATAAAGCCGTTTTCCAATGTGTAAATTCTGGATCTATCCCAAGCGTAATTCGTTTGTGTTTCCTTTGAGGTAGCTTGATCTAAATCATAGGATACCTCCACCCCGATTTCCAGAGGGAAAACTTTATACTGCTTATTTCCCCAATAATTATCTTTATCCGAGCATGAACAGCAATACATCTTTCCATTATATCCCACAAAATAATCGAATACACCATCACTTTTCGGAAACTCATACAGACCTCCATCCGCTTTGTACAGAATATATTTCTCTCCAAGATCATCCAACCTCACATAAGTCATACAATTCCCTGCGGCATCTACCTCAAATGGATGTTTACTCCAGTCTCCAATAGGGAACTGGTCTAAGTTTACTTTTTGCATGGTTATATTATCAGAGTTTTCTAAGGCAAATTTATAGATACCCTTCTGACTTAGACCCGAAGAAGAATATCCGTTCGCTAAACAATAGGCATTATTCAAATTGTCTGTTCTTGGATTTACATCTATTCCTTCTTTGATTTGATAGCTGAAATCAGTATCACTAAAACCTTGATACTTATTGCCATCAATCACATACATCCGACCACTTTTCTTATTGATCAAATAACTATTCTCATCAGATGAACCCCAATCCTGTCCGGATCGATAATACCAAATCCGTGGACAAAGTATATACTCATCATTAAGTGGCCATATGCTTTTCGGTACCAAACGAACCTCTTCATTCGTACCATCCACCATACTACGCACTGCCGTCATATTCCCATCCTTATCGATCTTGAATAAACTTAAATCATCTGCTGATGATTTTGTTAGTGCTTCGTTACCGCAAAGCACTAACATTTGAGCATCCGCTATATCCATCCTGACAGATGATAAACTAAAATTATTATAAGAGTTATCATCTTTATCGCAAGCGATCAACGAGGCCAACAATAAAACAGAAGAAATTATTCTTTTCATGCCACATTCCTTATATTTAATCAGTTAATACTTTTATTGTTCTCTTTTTATCTTTATCTACAAACAATAGGTAATAAATACCTCCGGAGGTATTTCTCATTTGTATTTGATCTTCTCCATATATCATTTCCTTGCTCGTATATAAATGACCTAATGTATCATATACATATACCTTGCAACCGATAGGTGCTCCTTCTATCCGAATAGAATTACCCTCTTTCAAATAATAAGCCTTCAAATTATTTGTTTCTATCTCGGCAATATCTGTTAAGTTAGAATAAACTTTAATCGTTTTCAATACGGAATTAGCCAAATTATAATTCTCATTTCCGGGTTGAGAAGCTTTGACCGTTACATTTCCGATTAACGTATCTGAAACAAGCCACCAATCCTTATCGATCTTCTCTATCTTAGCCAACAGCTCATCGTCCACAGAATATTGCACGGGCAATCCGGAAGAAGCTGTCGCTTCCAAACGAATCTTCTCCAGTGTGCCCATGGTTGTCAGTTTCTGTTCCCAAAGGATTTTCTGGTTCGCTTTCTCAATAGTCAATTTCACTTCTTTCATTCCGAAATAAGAACCATCTTCTATGGAAATAAGCACCTTATATACACCTGCGTTTGTGGGCGGTGTTGTCGAAGATTGAGTCGAGCCTTCTTTCTGATAAGTAACAACTACCTTGTTTTTATCCACACGAGTATCATTAATCTGGAAATCCACGGATTGAGGCTTCCCATCGTACATGCAAACCTTATCTTTCGCGATAATATCGACCGTAGCATCTTGTTTTGATATTTTCAGATTCGAGATACCATAATAGACAATATTAGAACTTTCACGCCGTGAGTCTTCTACCGCAAATAGAACCCGAAAGACCTTGTTCTTTACCCAAGATGATATTTCTTTAGAAAAGCGAATGTCTTGTATATAATTCGTATTGGAATAAGACATGATCGTATCTCGCTTATCCGACTCCAAATAGGCTAATATGATATGCATCTTTTCCTTTTGATCCATGGTTTTAAACTTGGCGGCGATATCGAAAGATAAGTTTATCTTGTTAGAGGCTGTTTTATCAAAAAACGGGGTTGTTATATAATTGAATTGTTTTTGAGAATTATAGCGATCTCCTGCATAATACAAAGAATATTCCTCCTTACCCGATAGCTTCTCTACCTTCCAAGCTTCCGGAACATTCATAGACAAAGAGTTTTCATCAAACTTGTTCTCGTATGGTAATACTCTATATGAAGGATATTCATGCGCACCGATATCCGTCTTTACTCCCATTGGACGGGGATAACCGGAATAGTCTTCCGGAAGCAGAGATATTCCGAATTCCTGTTGCCCCATATCGATAGCGGAAGAACCCTTGGCAAGACGGAAATCTGCATTCTTTAATTCTTCTAATTGTTTTTCACTGGAGGCATTCCCTATAAAAGATGTAGATTTTACGAATTTAAGTTCTTTCTCCGTTGCCAAGAAATTACCATCTCCTTTAACATAACTATCTGTGAATGCGGAATAAGAAGCACTTCCGTCAAATGTTCCAACTACAATACAATTCGTTAAATTTCCACTATTTTCATTCCCAGAGAAAGATTTGTTATTTACGATTGTACAGTTGACATAAGAACTAGAGGAAATCCCCCCATAAGTAGGTGCATAATTGTTATAGATATTACAATTATAATAATATCCACCGTCACCACATCCACCTCCTTCCTCTCCTGCCTTATTATTGAAAATTGAACAATTTATTGCAGTACAATCACTTATTCCTCCTCCATTTCCTAAAGTTCCGTTATTATAAACCTCGCAGTTCTTTAATTTACCTCCATAAGTTCCACCTCCATTTCCCAATGTTTTATTATTATAGACCTTACAGTTTTCCAACGATCCATTACTGGTTCCACCTCCATTTCTTTTCGCAAAATTATCACGAACGATGCAGTTATAAAGATTACTATAAATAGTACCTCCACCATCATAATCTGCATAATTATTTTCTATAATGCAATCATAAAGAGAGCTATTAAAAGCTCCACTTCCTTTATTTTTTAAAATATAGCAGTTATAAGCTATCAAATACCGGATTCCTCCCCCTGTATTATGGTGAATATTACAATTGACTACATTTCTACAAAAGGATAATCCATTACCGTTATAATAAATATCACATTCAATTACATCAATAATTGTCTCTCCCGAAACATTCCATACATTTGAAACACCTATTCCTTCATAAACTCCACTGACTACGGTAAAGCTAGAGACACAAGGAGATATCGTGTTTTCATCGTAATCATCAAAACCTATAGAAACAACATACCTACAATTGTCATCCCTATTTAACATCTTCTCTATTTGATCATCGTCATTTTTTATAATAATATCTTTTACATTTCCCTCTCCACTTAATATAGTCTCATATTGAAATTCCCAAGATTCAACTACTCCATTTTTATCTCTATCGATCTTTTTCCGTTCTTGGAGGCTACGTTCCGTACCGGCAAATCCACCATATAAAGAAACCCCCGGTCTCAATTTGAAAGTTCGATCTTTTATACCACCCAATACATATTCCTTTTCCGGATAATATGTTCCTTCCGATACCCAAACTTCATCACCTATCATAGCTTTATCAATCATATTTTGAATACTACCTGAAGCATTCGACCACGAAGAACCATCACCTGTAGCGCCATTTTTCACATAATGAATGGTCTTCGCATTCAAACAAATAGATAATAGGCAATATAGAATAGTTATAATACACCGATATTTATATTTCATGACCCATGAATTTTAGATATTAAATAATCCTTTTTCTCTTTTCACTAATTGCTTAATCCCCTCGAAATCTGGATATACCGTATATTCATTAATATATAACCTACCCAATTCTTTTAGAATAAATTCTTTAGAGCCTGCCTCTATATTTATTTGCAACAGATTATTTTTATTATAGATCGCATTTTGACTATCTAAAGATCTTTTATCCGTACCCCAAATTGTAAAAGCTCCACGCTGAGCAACGATCCTATCATTCCGGAACTTTGCAATAAAAGGCAAAGCATATTCATACTCATTCGGTGTAATATCATAACGATATTCATTCTTGATAAATTCTTTTATCCACTCTTCCTTCCACTGGTAGGCCAATAGAGATCTAGCCATAATGTTTATATCCATATATACGCAAACGTCTTTTGCTTTATCTCCAGTTATTCGGCTATAGGCATTCCAAGGGTTTAAAACAAATACGGCAGCATTATCTTTTTCTGTATCATTGTTTGGAAGACAAGCAAAAAAGAGAGCTGACAGGGGAGACATTGTCCAATCCAACAATCTTGTCGGAACTCCATAATGTTGCATTTCAACCAACATTCTATCAATATCTTTCTGTGGATGATAATCAAAATTATGAGTAGGAGAAATTTGTTTGTAATCCAGCGTGATCTCCTTCTCATTATATCCATCTCTATAAATACTAGGTTCAAGTGACCACTTATCAGAACAATGTCCCCTAAAAAAGAGACTCTTCTTATTTTCCGGCCACTGTTCATAGACATCATTTACGGTACTAATAAATTCACTTACAGTTGAAACCTCCTTTATAATATCCATATTTTTCTGTTCGTCTCCCTGTTTCCCCTCGTTCGACATCGCTTTTATAAGGTTACAATAAAAAGAAGAGGCGTGGAAACTGTTTAATGCCTTATCTGTCATAGAGGTATCGCCAAACACCCACGGAACAAATAATAAACAACAGTCCCACGCCCTTATGTATAATATCTCTCCTATACAGGAAGAATATGTATATACCAAAGACGTGAGCGCTTTCTGTTGCTATTATACTTGTTCCGCTTTGAAAATTGGCGATTTTCTATGACAAGAATAATATCTTAAAAACGCTCTTCGTTAAATATGTCCTTCCGTTCGAAGCCTCTCTTGGCCGCTAAGTCTCGCTTAGCCACTACTTGGAATTACCGCAAAGATAACTCTTAATTATTTGTGAGCAAAGTTTATGACATGTAAAAATAGCATAAACGAAAGCCCCCGCCCAACAGCTTCCCCTTGCTGCCGGACTGGGGCTTTTTACTTACCTTCCCAAACGATTAGATCTCATCCGGGCTTTCGGAATCACCTCCCCCTTCGGAGGTTGTTTTGGAATCGTTCGTACTGTCCGTTACATCGAATTCGAATTCCATCGATTTCATCATCGTACGCAACTCCGCGCTGGGAAGGAAACGTAGTTTCACGTGGTGGATAGAATCCACATTCGCCTCTTTCTCATCTAAACTGCTCTTCGCATTAAAGGAAGGGACGAAGGTACCGAAACCCGTCACTTGCACGGAATGGCCTTGCCGGATGAATGTCGTCATGGACTTCACCAATCCATAGACTACGGACTGAACCATTCCTAAGTTAATACCTGAGACCGCAGCGACTTGATCGCAAAGGGCCTCGAAACCTACCACTGTAGCCCGATCAGGGACTATCACATACTTTTCGGTCTTCGACTTGTCAAAGCCGAATGCCTTTTTGATTCGTCTTACTCGTAAAGCCATATTTTTTCGCTTTTTTGAGTTCAACAAAACAAGAATGAATACACTCACTTGTTTACTCCCCTCATTCTTGCCAAAGAAAGAATAAACCTACCCAGCCCAAACGATATAAAGAGAAACATACCTCTCATAGGTCGCTTGCGGGCAGCGGCTAAATAAATATTGATCTTGCGGGAGAGAAAAGTTTTCATTAAGGCTAGCTTAATCATCGAATTTAAAACCACCCCCGGGGAAAGGGCTGAAAAATGACACCTCTATTTATATAACGTATCATCGACTTTAAATTTCCATCACTAAAAAAATGATGCCTCTTTATTTATAACGCATCATCAAGCGTAAGAATCGCTACTCCCATTACGATACAAAAGTACAACTATTTTCTCTTCTTGCAAACATTTTCCTAGAAAATATTTCAATAAATAAGCATTTTATCTCTTCAACCCCTCTTTACCTAGAAATCCAGAAACTACTTAGTAAGTAGACCTTCATCCTCTTAGTAAGTAGACCAGACCTCTACTTAGTAAGTAAACAGGGGGTCTGCTTACTAAGTAGTTTTCATCCTACTCATAGAGTAGATCCCGGACTATTCCGCAAGAGATTTCGGCTTATAAAGCGACAAGCCCTGTTTTGCGGATACGAAAGAAAAAGTTTATCTTTGCCCATATACAAAATAAGACGACTATGAGCAGGGATATTCGTTGGTTGCAACGTTTCGATAATTTCGCCAAAGCATGTGCCCGTTTATTGGAAATAACGGATACGATGGAATATGACGTTTTATCGGAACTAGAGAAAGAGGGGCTTATTCAACGTTTCGAATATACGTTTGAGTTGGCTTGGAAGGTATTGCAAGATTATATGCAATATCTGGGGTTCCAATTCCAGACAGGCCCGAACACGACCCTTCAGTTGGCTTTTGAGAATGGATTGATAAAGGATCATGATCGATGGCGAAAGATGGCGAAAGCCCGAATCCTAACCTCGCATACATACAACGAGGACGAGGCGGATGAGATCGCAAAAGGGATTTACGCAGACTACGCTCCCTTGTTAAGGGAACTAAGGGATTTGCTGATTATTCGTAAGAACGAGACGGAGAACAAAGATCTATTTTAATAGTTTATTATGTTTGGATTAAGCGATAACGTAGTTGAAGAGTTGCGTGAGGTATTTCGCAGGTATGGCAACATACGGCGTGTACTTATCTTTGGCTCGCGAGCCAAAGGCACAAGTCATGCAGGCTCAGACATCGACCTTGCCATGGATGGAGAAGATATCACCTTTAGCCAACAGCTCGACATAAACAACCGTATCGATGATTTGGGTTTACTTTACAAAGTCGACTTGCTTAATTATCAGAAACAAAAAGGGACTCCTATCGGGGAACATATCGACCGAGTAGGTAAAGTTTTCTATTCAAGATAGACCCGCATTCATTTCTCACAAACATTTCGTACTTTCGCGATCAGTACACAGTGATATATTATATAATGTAATGAAACAGATCCTTATATTCCTATTTTTACTTTATTGCTTGACACCCCGTGTCTATTCACAAAACGCCCCGTTAAAGCTAGGTGCCGAGCGGATGGATGTCGTCACTCGTTTACTGAAGGGTAAGCGGGTCGGATTAGTAGTCAACCAGACTTCCATTTTGGAAAAGCGGCAGATTCATTTATTAGATGCGCTAGTAGCGGAAGGCATAGACGTTAAGAAGGTGTTCGCTCCGGAACATGGATTCCGGGGAACCGGTGATGCCGGAGAGGAGATAAAAGATAGCCGAGACTTGAAAACAGGCATCCCCATCATCTCTATTTATGGGAAAAACAAGAAACCGTCCGCCGAGCAACTGGGCGACCTCGACGTGATTGTTTTCGATATACAAGATGTAGGTGCCCGTTTCTACACCTATATCAGTACGATGCATTACGTGATGGAAGCCTGCGCCGAAAACAACAAAGAGTTTATCGTGTTGGACCGCCCGAACCCAAATGACTTTGTAGACGGGCCGATCCGCCAAAAGGGATTTGAGTCTTTCGTAGGTGTCGATCCGCTCCCGATCTTGCACGGCTTAACCGTAGGGGAATTGGCATGGATGATCAATAAGGAAGGCTGGCTGAAAAGTGCGCCCGATACCTGCCGGTTAAAGATCGTAAAGATGGAGAATTGGAAACACGGAGATCCCTATTGGTTGCCGGTCAAGCCCTCTCCGAACCTCCCGAATGACCAGTCTATCCGCCTGTATCCGTCGCTTTGCTTTTTTGAGGCTACGAACGTTAGCGTGGGAAGAGGAACCTATTATCCGTTTCAAGTACTAGGTTTCCCGGATCCTAAATACGGGAATTTCACTTTTACCCCGACCTCCTTGCCCGGATTCGATACCAATCCCTTGCAAAAGGATAAAGTATGTTACGGCATCGATCTGCGGGAATATCCGTTCGAAGGAGGATTAACCTTGCGATTCTTCCTCGACTTCTACAATAAAGCGGGAAAGGATCAAGCCTTTTTCTTCTCCCGTCCGAACTGGTTCGATTTATTGGCAGGCACGAAGCAGCTCCGCTACCAGATCGTAAGGGGCTTATCCGAGAAAGAGATCCGGGAAAGTTGGAAACCCGAGCTGGATCAATACAAGGCCATGCGTAAAAAGTATTTACTTTATCCGGACTATCCTACTCAAAATAAAAAATAAGAACGAATGAATTATTGGGAATCGCATACCCAAGTCGCCGTACGTTTCCGCCGATTCGACCGGAAACGTTACGCTGCGTTCCGGAGTATGCACAAAGTCATTAACATTGGAGTCGTAACAGCAAGTACGCTACTATTCGCCCTGCCCGACACGGCGCAAGCTCAAAAGACAATCGAGCCTAACCGGACCGGCGAGGAAGCTTCCGTAGAGCTGGAAGAGGTAGAAGTTACCGCCTCCCGTGCGCCTATCGCACGGAATCAAGTGACCAAGATCGTGACAGTCATTCCCGCCCGTGAGATCGCGGCGGCACCTGTCACCAGTATCCAGGATCTTTTAGAATATGCCGCGGGAATAGACGTCCGGCAACGAGGAGAAGGAGGCACCCAAGCCGATATCTCCATCCGGGGAGGGACGTTCGACCAAATAGCGGTTCTCTTAAACGGGGTCAACCTCTCCAACCCACAAACTGGCCATTATAGTTTTGACCTCCCGGTGAATCTCTCGGACATAGAGCGCATCGAGGTGGTATCCGGCCCTTCTTCCCGTATATTCGGGGCCAGCGCTTTCGCCGGAGCGATCAATATCATCACGAAAACGGGAAAAGAGAACAGGATCTCGACTGATAATTACGCCGGAATGCATAAGCTATGGAAACTGGAAGCTGCCATCAATCATGCGACCACTCATTTCGGACAGCGCCTTTCCGCAGGGTATGCCTCGTCCGGAGGGTATATAGACAATACAGACTTCAAACAATTAAATCTTTTTTGGCAATCGGAACTTAAAAGTGAGGAGGCCGATTTCCAATTCCAAGCTGGATACAACGACAAAGGTTATGGAGCGAATAGCTTCTACTCCGCTTCCTACCCCAACCAATACGACAAGACTCGCCGCTTCTTCCTCTCCGCCGGAGGAGAAACACATGGCAAAATCAAGTTCACCCCCAAGGTATACTGGACCCGACATTTCGACCGGTACGAGTTGTTCCGTAGCGATCCTGCCGATTGGTATACCGGGCATAATTACCATGAGACGGAAGTATTCGGAGCCAACCTCAACGCCACGACACAGTGGAAACTAGGAAGAACCAGTATGGGCGTGGAATTCCGAAACGAGGGAGTAAAGAGTAATGTATTAGGCAAGCCGATGAAGGAACCGCAGGATGTTCCTTTCGAGAAAGAGGGGCAATATCTAAAAAGCGATAACCGAAGTAACATCAGCTACATTCTTGAGCATAACGTATTATTACGCCGCTTCACGTTGTCAGTCGGGGTCTTGGCAAACTATAATTCGGCCTTAAACGAAGGGATTCATTTCTATCCGGGAATAGATGCCAGTTACCGTATCGGGGACAATTTCCGTCTGTATGGGAGCTGGAACCGGGCATTGCGTATGCCGACTTTCACCGATCTTTATTATGAGGGTAAGACGAATAAAGGAAATCCTGACCTAAAACCGGAAGAAAGCGAGGCTTTCGAGGTCGGACTGAAATACAACACTTACTTCCTCCGGGCTCATATAGCCGGCTTTTACCGAAAAGGCAAGAACATGATCGATTGGGTGAAAGAGAAACCGGAAGATATCTGGGAAAGCCGAAATCTGACAAAAGTCGATAACCTTGGTTTCGAGACTAACCTGAGTTTATTACCGAGGGAACTGGGCAACGAACGGTTCTTTATCCGGAAAATAGAACTGGGATATGCGTTTATCCATCAAGACAAGGATAGTGAGGGGTATATATCGAATTATGCGTTAGATTATCTGAAGCACAAGTTCACGGCTCAATTAAGCCATTCTATCTGGAAAGGTTTTTCGGCCACTTGGTATGTCCGTTGGCAAGACCGGGCAGGTAGTTATACTAAATACGAGAATCTTAAGCCGGCTTATGAGGAACCTTACGCTCCTTATTGCTTAGTAGATATGAAAGTAAATTGGGAATATCAGCGGTTAAATCTATATGCGGAGTTAAATAATCTGCTCAATTCCACTTATTATGATCTGGGAAATATCCCCCAACCGGGTATTTGGTTTAAGGCAGGATTCCGTTATAGTTTCAAATATTAATACCCAGTTGTAGAGACGGGGCGTGCCCCGTCTCTACAACTGGGTGATTTTATTTTTGCTTTTTGATCACCAACAACTTATCATTATTGGTCCCGAACAAAGCGATTTCCGTAACAGGAGCCGCCTCACCCTGTGCCTCAAAGCGCACCACCTTATTAAGCGCTTCCAGCAACTCCCGCTCGCCGTTCATATCCGGGCAAGCCATTCGGGTAGTCGCTACCTGTGGGAACTTAATGATATTTTTATAAGCATCATTATATTCGATCTTCCCCATCAACCGATTGCAACCGGCATTTCCCGAAAGCCCTTGACGAGCCACGTCGAACACCAAAACCTGATGAGTCTCCTCGGGATTCAACGTCTTACCGTTCATCTCCACGACACCCCATTCACCATCCAGATCCGAGAAAGAAGCTACCACCGCTTTCTTGGATTTACAGCCGGCGAACAAACCAACGCCTACCAAAAGCAGGCAAATATAAAAAAGACCTTTTCTCATTAATTTCTCTCCAATACTAATAATACATTACCATCTTGGTCTACCAACAACATCTCATTCTCATCTTTTCCGGCCTTCACGGAACGAACTTGATCCATCGATTGAAGCACGCTCGTCTCCAAATCCATATTCGGACACGCCATCATAGTCGTAGTGCCCGGAGCGATCGTAATAGAAGATACATCTTCCGGATCTAACGTGATCGTCGTATTGAATAAATTACAGCCTGTATTTCCATGTAATTTCTTCTCAGCCATATTGAAGTCCATCTGCGGCAGGCCTTCTTCCAAGACTTTCTCACCTTTCACTTCTACCACATTCCATTTACCTTCCAACTTCTTCACATCTGTCTTGACATCTGAACAAGAAAACATCATCCCAACGAAAGCGGGAAGCAAAAACGCATAAAACAATACCTTTTTCATCTTCATCATAATCTTTTATAAAATATCTATTGTAATTAGTAAGACGCAAATAGAAGGCGAAATGTTCCCAAGAACACCCTGTTTTAGCTTATATTAACAGGATTCTTGATTAACATCCTCTTTTTCCACTTCTGCGTTCGCCACCGCAAACAGAGTACCGCTCCCCTGGAACACTCGTCCAAAGCAAAAGCGAACCACATCCCCGCTAAGCCTAATCCGAACACGATACCGAACATATACCCGCAGAACACGGCAAAGAACCACATACAGAATAACTCGATAATTACCGGGACCACAACGTCGCCTACCGAACGCAAGCAGAATAAGAACAGCAGTACCGTGGCCCGCCCTTGCTCCAAGAGTACATCTACCAGCAAGGCTCCCATCGCAATCGTTATGATTGCTTGATTCTCCGTGAATATCCCCAATAAAGGACGTCCCAGCAGATAAACCCCGGTACTAGCGACCAGCGTAATCAGCAATGACCTCCTCCAAGCATACCAACTCAATAAATAAGCGGCTTGCTTCTTCCTCGCGCCCACCAAATTGCCGGTACAAATAGAAGTAGCTTGTGCGATCGACAAAGAAAAGATATAGCCGATTATTACGATATTCATCACATAAACACGAGCTGTCAAGTACTCATTACCCAGCATATTGATAAAGTAGACAATCGTCACCTGCGAGGCATCATACGAGATTTGTTCCGCTGCCGAAGGCAAACCGATCTTCAACACGTCTCTCAACTTCTGAAACGGGAACGGACGGAAATAAGCCAAAGGGATACGAGGCACCAACCGCTTGAACAGCATGATAAACAAAAGTGTCATCGCCACTCCCCGGCAAACAGAGGTAGAGATAGCCGCTCCTTGTACACCGAGGGCAGGAAAACCGAAATGGCCAAATATCAATGCATAATTTCCAAACACATTCAATACATTGATCAGCAAGGTCACCTGCATCGCGTAATTCGGCTTGTTCGCCGCACGGAGCACCGCCGATATCGTCAAACTAACACCTTGCACGGAGCACCGCCGATATCGTAAAACTAACCGCTTGGAAGAAGCCGAACCCTCCGACAATGTGCATATAAGTCTCAGCGTCCGGCATCAGATCCGGACGGATATCCATCAGGACCAACATCTCCCTACCGAACAAGAAAAGCATCAAGCTGATCAAGCAACCTACGCCGGCGTTAAACAACAAGGAGGTTCCTAACACCTGAATAAAACTCTTATTATCTTTCGCCCCGAAATAGAGGGCGCACATGACGGAAGTTCCGGTCGTGGTAATATTGAACAGCAGGAATA
>NZ_FR885330.1:205491-217286 GCF_000436315.1 Parabacteroides sp. CAG:2
CAGGAATACCATGTTCAGCAATTGATTCACCACACCTACCGCCGCCACCGCGTTATCGGAATGATGGCTCAGCATAAGCGTATCCACCACGCCTAAAGTCAACATCAGCAAGGTTTCCAGAAAGATAGGCCCTGTTAATTTAAATAATTTGCCTCTCAGCCCTCTCGGAGCACGGAATAGTCTATACATGTCCATTGATCTGCTTTCTACCTAAACACCTTTTTACGAGTCCGCGAAGGTACAAAGCTTTACGTTAAATAGGTTTCGCTATTTCTATTATTTTCCGTAAGTTTGTATCCGGTTGAATAATTTTTGATGAACAAACGAAGACAAATGGACAAGAAACTACCTATATGTATCGTATTAGTCATGTTGATGAGTTGTTTCTCCTGCAAACAGCCCCAACAGCCCACGGAAGACGCAGACATGGATACGCAGTGGGTGGATAGCTCACAACATCTGTATCAATACGGCATCTGTATCGATTCCTTGGACGTAAAAGAGTATTTGATGAAAAACGGGGATAATCCCGCCTCCATCTTCTCCGGGCTGGGCTTCACGGCCTTGAAAGCAGACAGTATCAGCAGGGCATCCACCCATGTCCTCGATCCGACGAAACTGCGAGCCGGCATGCATTATTACACATTTTCCACGGTAGATTCCTTAGAGACGATTCGATATATCGCCTTCGCCAAGTCGCTGACCGATTATGCCGTAATCGACTTGACCGGAGATACGATCAACGCCTATGAATTTAATAAGCCGATCACCCTCAAGAAAAAATATACGGAAGGAGTATTAAACTCTTCCCTATGGAACGTGATCAAGGCCAACGGAGGTGATCCGTATCTGGCGATCAAGATATCGGACGTGTACGCTTGGCAAATCGATTTCTTTGACATCAAGGATGGAGACTCTTTCAAGGTTCTATACAATGAGGCTTACATCGACGATACCACCGCCTTGAGCATCGCCTCTATTGAAGGGGCTATCTTTACGCATCAAGGCAAGGATTTCGTGGCGATTCCTTTCACCCAAGACAGTATCTTCGAATACTTTGATGAGGAAGGGAACAGCCTTCGCAAGGCGTTCCTGAAAGCACCGCTGGACTTTTTCCGGATCACATCCCGTTTTACGAACGCCCGTTTCCACCCGATCCTCAAACGATACCGGGCGCATCATGGGGTTGATTACGCGGCACCGGCCGGTACACCGGTACGCAGCATCGGAGCTGGTACGGTTATCGCCAAGGGATATCAAAACGGCGGGGGCAATTTCCTGAAAGTGAAACATAACTCCGTATACACCACGACTTATATGCACTTAAGCCGCTTCGCCAAAGGAATCCAAGTAGGCAGCCATGTGCAACAAGGCCAAGAAATCGCTTATGTAGGCTCCACCGGACTCTCTACCGGGCCGCACCTAGACTTCCGTGTCCATAAGAACGGGCAACCTATCGATCCGCTAAAAATGGAAGCTCCCCCTTCTGAACCGGTGAAACCGGCCTACAGGGATAGTTTCGCTTTCGTTAAGCGGCAAATCTTGGCGGAAATAGATAGCTTTCATGTAGCCACAGTTAGTAAAGCATCTGTTATATATGAGAAAGATAGTATCAACCATTTAAATAACTAGCGTATGAAATTCTTGGGGAATATAATATGGTTACTCTTCGGAGGGATTATAACAAGTGTAGAATATCTGATATCCAGCCTAATACTAATGATAACGATCATTGGTATACCTTTTGGCCTCCAGACCTTAAAATTAGCGATACTGGCTTTATGGCCTTTTGGCAGCCGTGTCGTAGACGAGGGGAATTCCGGAGGATGCCTGTCACTTATCATGAACATTATCTGGATATTCGTCGGAGGCTTTTGGATTTGCCTTACGCATCTAGGATTCGGCCTTTTGCTATGTATCACGATCATCGGCATCCCTTTCGGCATGCAACATTTTAAGATGGCAGCTTTAGCCTTGGCTCCTTTCGGAAAGAGCATCCAATAAGGGAACGTCTGACTTTTCTGTAGAAGACAGACATCTGGCAAGAATTTAAGATAGGATAGGGTATTATACCTATTTCTTTCTATACCTATACGTTCTCGCTCCTTATTTTATTTTCTAATTCACGTCATGGTCTGTACAGACCACAACGTGAACTATACAAACCACGACGTGAACTCTACAGACCACGACGTGATCTGTAGAATTATACTAGATATTCAAATGAATTCATCCGATATCTTTCAAGTATTCATAAGGAAGGAGGGAAGTATAAATAGCGTTCATATACATCTCCCTCATAGGGCCTAGGGGCGTTATAGCTCGATCTGGGAAACCGAGACCGGAGTATTCATGAAGATAGAGGCCGCCTCAGAAAACTTCTCTGCCGACTCCGTGGTAAGAAAACGGCAACTTCCTCCCTTCGTGAGTTTACGATCCATTTCCGGGTGACGCCCTAAATAATCTCGCAAACTCTCCGCTACATGCTCGCCTTGCGAGAATAGAGTGATGCCGGAAGGAAGAAAAGCACGGATCTTATCCATCAAAAGGGGATAGTGAGTACATCCCAAGATAAGCGTATCGATTTGCGGATCTACGGATAATATATGGTCGATATGCTTTTTCACGAAATAATCCGCTCCCGGGGAATTAAACTCATTATTCTCCACCAAAGGGACCCACATGGGGCAAGCCTCGCCTGTCACTTGGATATGTGGGTACATCCTGCCGATCTCGATCGTATAAGAATTGGACGTAATCGTACCGCTCGTACCTACGATACCGATATGTTTGGTACGGCTGATCGTATCCACTAACTCAACTGTAGGACGGATGACTCCCAATACACGACGATTGGGGTCCCATGTAGGCAAGTCTTTTTGTTGAATCGTACGAAGCGCTTTCGCGGATGCCGTATTACAAGCCAAGATCACCAATTGGCAACCCGACTCAAACAGATGCGATACCGCCTGACGGGTAAATTGATAAACGACCTCGAACGAACGGGTTCCATAAGGAGAACGTGCGTTATCGCCCAGATAAACGTAATCATAACCGGGCATCAACTGATGAATCTTATCGAAAATCGTAAGTCCGCCATAACCTGAATCAAAAAGACCGATCGGACCGGGAGTTTGTGGAAACATATCAGAAA
This sequence comes from Parabacteroides sp. CAG:2, assembly GCF_000436315.1. Taxonomy (NCBI): domain Bacteria; kingdom Pseudomonadati; phylum Bacteroidota; class Bacteroidia; order Bacteroidales; family Tannerellaceae; genus Parabacteroides; species Parabacteroides sp. CAG:2. Next base: position 208,646 of record NZ_FR885330.1, read on the forward strand.
CCTTCTTTTATAAAGTACAAAGGGTGCAATCCTTTCGGAAAACACCCCCTCTTTTATTCTATAGAATAAATTTTCTTGCTAATTACAAACCGAGTTTCGTACGAACAAACGGAGTTGCGTCTACCGCGTTAGTACCCGTATAAAGCAAAGCTGCCGGATCGATGATATACGTATATCCCTTCTCCTCGCCTACCTTCTGGATAGCCTCGTGCAACTTCTGTTGGATCGGTTGCAACAATTCCTGTTGTTTCTTTTGTACGTCTTGCTGAGCTACCTGAACGAAGTTATCCATACGTTCTTGGATATCTTGAATCTCTTGCATTCTTCTCAACTTGATATTTTCTGTCAATGAATCTTGCTGCGCTACGAAGTCTGAATATTTCTTTTGGTATTCATCTTGCATTTGCTTCAATTCAACTCTATATTTCTCATTCAAGTCTGCCATTTGTTTTTCCATACCAGATACCTCCGGCATAGCCATAAACACCTCTTGAGTTTTTACAAACGCAATTTTAACTTCCTGAGCGATAGCTCCCAACGGGAGAATCATCAACAATAAAACAATAAGTTTCTTCATTTTTACTATATAATTACTTTGTTATTAATCAAGCTTTCACACTTTTCATGCATAAAGCGCACAAATGTAAGCATTTATTTTGAATATCCTAACTTAATCAGCACTTCATTACTGATATCGATCTTCGGAGAAGCGAAAATAATGCTCATAGCTGAAGCTCGATCCCAAACAATTTGATATCCCTTGTCTTCCGAGATTTCTTTCACCGCATTATACACCTCGTCTTGAATCGGTTTCATCAAACTCTCGCGTTTCTTATATAACTCACCCTCAGGACCGAAATATTTACGTTTCAGATCTTGCGCCTCTTGCTCTTTCTTCACGATCTCTTCCTCACGTTTCGTTTTCATCTCGGCGGAGAGGAATACCAGATCGCTCTGATAATTCTTATACATATTCTGAGCTTCTTGCTGAATCGCTTCCACCTCATTTTGCCATTTCTTGGAAACTTGGCTCAACTGCTCATTGGTCATTTCGTAAGCCGGAATATTCTTCAATATATATTCCATGTCGATTAAAGCGAACTTCTGTGCCATGCCGGCAAAAGAACAAAGCAACATCAGACAGCTCAATGTGATAATCTTTTTCATACTCTCTTTATTTATAGTTCTACTTTATGACTGCAAATATAACAGAGGGTTTACTTACAGCCTACCAATATTCGTTAAAAGTATTTATTTAAATGTAGAGACGGGGCGTGCCCCGTCTCCACATACGGAACACGCCCCGTCTCTACATACGAAGCTATACCCGATCTATATTTTAGAATTCCTGTCCGATGATAAAGTGCAGGTTACTACCGCTACGTTTACCATTAGATCCATAATTCGGCTCGTCGAAACCATAAGCCCAGTCGAGTCCCATCAAACCGATCATCGGCAAGAATATACGGACACCGACACCGGCGGAGCGTTTCAAGTTAAACGGATTAAAATTCTTCAAATCAGTCCAAGCGTTACCAGCCTCCACAAATACCAATCCGTAGATCGTAGAGGAAGGCTCCAGCAAGAACGGATATCTCAACTCCATAGCCAAACGAGAATAAGCGTATCCATAAGAGTTGTAACCACCATTACCGGCGATACTACCATTCTCATAACCTCTCAAACCGATCGTTTCCTGAGCATAGGTACTGGAGTAACCACTCATACCGTCACCACCCATATAGAAGGTCTCGAACGGAGACTTCTTATTTTTATTATAAGTACCTAAGAAACCATACTCAACACGGGTCATCAATACCGGCGTACGTTTCACGGTCAACGGAGCCAACGGAGAGAAGATCTTCGCTTTGAACTTCCATTTATGATACTCGATGAATTTATATTTATCCGGGTCTGAGCTTGACATCGCCCCATAATCCTTATTATCAAACAAAGAATAAGGAGGCGTAGCCGCTACAGACAACATGAATTGTGAACCCTTACGAGTATACAACGGGTTATCGATAGAATTACGTTGCAACATCAACTCCAAGTTGATATTATGGCAATTTCCGTTATTAACCAAGAAATAGTCCCAATCATGCATCATATACAACTGATAGTTCAACGTCGCCATGAACTGGAAGTAGTCGTCCGGCCAATTCAAGCGTTTACCATAACCGGCAGCGATACCAAGCATCATGATCGATTTATCCGGGTCGTAAGCGTACTCATAACTATTGTTGTAGTAATTATTGCCATAATAGTTACTACCGTAGCCGTAACCACCATAACCGCCATAACCACCGTAATACGGATAACCGCCATAACCATAGCCGGAATTGCTCAAGTAATTGCTACTGATATCGGTTTGCTTTGAGAAATAAGCGCTGACAGACAACGTATTCGGTCGTTTACCGCCGAACCAAGGATCCATGAAGGAGATGCTGTAAGCCTGATAATAACGCCCGTTCGTCTGGCCGCTCAAGGTCAATGTCTGTCCCTCACCTTGCGGGATGATGCCCTTATAGGTTTTCGGGTTCAAGAAGTTCTTCATAGAGAAGTTCGTAAACTTCAAACTTAACTTACCGATCACACCCGTCTGTCCCCAACCTGCGGAGAACTCGATCTGGTCATTCGCCTTGGAAACCAAGTTATACTCGATATCCACGGTTCCATTCTCAGGATCAGGCAGCGGCACCGGATTCATGTTTTCCGGGTCGAAGTGTCCCATCTGAGCCAACTCACGAACGGAACGCATCAAGTCGTCACGGCTGAATAACATACCCGGCTTGGTACGCAACTCACGGCGAACGATGTCCTCATACAAACGGTCATTACCATTAATGATAATACGGTTGATCGTCGCCTGCGGACCCTCTTGGATACGGATCTCTAACGAGATAGAGTCATTCGCTACATCCACCTCTACCGGATCGGCGTTGAAGAACAAATAACCGTTATTAAAATAGACATTCGAAACGGCATCCTCATCCGTACTCAAACGTTCGTTCAATTTCTTTTGATTATACACCTCGCCTGGCTTCATACCCAACACGGCCATCAAATAGTCCGTAGAATATTGCGTATTACCCACGAAGCGAATATCTTTCAAATAGTATTTCTCACCTTCATCCACTTTCAAGAAGATATCTACCTTCTTCTCGTTAAAGTTCGCTACGCTATCGGACAACAATACGGCGTCGCGATAACCATGCTCGTTATATTTAGCGATTATATTTTTCTTATCGTTCTCATATTCCTCAGTCGTGAACTTCTTCGTGCTGAACATCTCCATGATACTGGTTTTCCAGTCGTTCGGCAAGCTGAACTTCTCGTTCGTCTTCTTCATCGCCTTCTTCAACTCCCGGGCAGTCAGTTTTTCGTTACCCTCAAAATAGATACGATGGATCTTGGTCTTTTCATTCTTATCGATATTGATATCCACGATCACCTCGCCTTCATTCGCGGGATCGTCCTTTTGCTCGATCTCGACATCCACGTTCTTAAAGCCTTTGCCATCGAAGAACTTCTGGATCACGATCTTGGCACGGTCCATGACGTTCGGTGTCACCTGGAAACCTTTCTTCAAGCCCAGCTTCGCCTCCAAGTCCTCACGCTCGCCTTTCTTGATACCGTGGTAATTGACTTGCGAGATACGCGGACGCTGCTTCAGCTGAATCTCCAGCCAAATCTGGTCGCCCTCGATCTTCGTCGCCAAGATCTTCACATCCGAAAACAAGCCATGTTTCCAAAAACGCTTCACTGCTGTAGTGATCTCCTCTCCCGGTACGGTAATCTCATCGCCTACCGACAAGCCCGAGAAGCCGATCAACACAAAATCATCATAATTCTTGATACCCGTAATCTTTATATCCGCGATCTTGTATTTCTTCGGAGCTAACGAGTACGAAATGACCGGCACTTCTGCCGGCGCCTCAACTTGGGTAGTGTCTATTTCTTGGGCAAACGCACCGCAAGCGAAACCCAAGCAAATAAAAAACAGCACTATTCTTTTGTACATATAACAGCTATTGTTTATAAGATTAATTGCTCACTTGTCTTACCGAAACGACGCTCACGTTGCTGGTAATACAATATAGCCTCATACAACTCTTCTTCTCTGAAATCCGGCCAAAACACATCCGTAAAGAAGAATTCAGCATATGACAACTGCCATAGCAAGAAGTTACTGATGCGTTTCTCTCCTCCGGTCCGTATCAAAAGATCGGGATCGGGGATATTCTTGGTCGTCAAGTGGTCCGAGACCATAGCCTCGGTTATATCATTGGGGTTTATTTTCTGTTCCAAGACCTCTTGGGCGAGTTGCCTAGCCGCTCTGGTGATCTCCCACCGGGAAGAATAACTAAGCGCCAGAACAAGTGTGGTTCCCGTATTCGCCGAAGTCGTATCGATACATTCTTGCAATGTATTATAAGCATCCTCACGCAAACGGGAAAGATCGCCTATGGCGGTAAGGCGAACGTTTTTCTTCATCATGTCCGGAGTCTCCCGGTGAATGGCAGAGACCAGCAAGCTCATCAGCGCTTGGACCTCCTCTTCCGGACGATTCCAGTTCTCGGTAGAGAAAGTGTACAACGTCAGATATTTCAATCCGAGTTGAGTGACCGCATCCATAATCTTACGGACCGAAACAACGCCTTCCTGATGCCCGAAGCTACGGTCTTTCCCCTTCGCCTTGGCCCAACGTCCGTTCCCGTCCATAATAATTGCCACGTGCCGTGGCAAGCGATTCTTGTCTATTTTCTCAATCAACGACATTTTTTATCTTACTAATATTCACTTATATTTTTCGCATTGTTACAAGTACGACACCTCGGGCCGAAATCCCATGTAACAGACAACAACAAGAAAGAGTACCAATCTTTATTCTTAAGAGCGCTACCCTTAACACCATACGGATCGTCCAACATGTCCTTTCCCTCTAGGCCATCGCCAAATAACTTACGAAACGAGAACTCGCACCCTAAATTAAGGCGGTTCTTGATCTTATATTTCATGCCCACGCCTAAAGGAATATTCGGGCTGGCGAAAGTCTTCCCACCACCCGGAGCCACCGTCAGCCCAATGCCCACCAAGACATAAGGAGAGAAACGCTTCGCCCCCGCATAGTCGAACTTATCGCTATACGGGAAAAAATTGAACTCCGCCTGTCCCCCCAACTCCATGATACTACGGTTGAAAGAGGTTTGGGCATTATTCGGAAAAACGTTCTCCATACCTTCGGTCTTACCGGAAACCTGTCCCCACATCAAGTTGGCTTTCAAGGCCCAACGAAAGTTGATGTTATACCGGAACACGGCTCCCACCGCCGGATTCATTCCTTTAAATATCGTATTCTTGTTGGCGTCGCCCATATAAAAGGCGCCACCAGCCATACCACCGATCTCGTACTTATATTCCTGCGCCCAAAGCGTAGGGACCGTACCCGCTAATAGGATGATTATGAGAAGCCGCTGAAAAAAAGTTGAAGTCATAAGCCTTGCTGTTATATATACCACACTTCTTTTTCTAACGCTAAAAGCCTCATAAAATTATACATCTCCTATCGAACTTTTCTATTCCTTCGGGATCAAACGATTGATACGGCCTCTCCAAAGTTGGTTCAAGTCATTGGAACCAGTGCTGGTCTTTCCTCCGAAAATGTTCACGAAATTCTCTTTATCCACAATAATTGAGGAAAAGCCTCTCGCCGCATAGTCGGTCGGTAACACCACCATCGAGTCGATCAACGACCAAGAAATACCATAATCTATCGATTGATACATATCTTTCAATGCCTTGTTCGAAGCGTCGATACCTCCGATCAAGAAAAACTTATCGTCATAATTCGTGATCATCGCTCCCTCACGCTTCGTGAAGTTTGCGTCACCAGAAGCCATCAACGCCCAAGAGATACCATCCATGGTCGCCCAAGTCGTATTAACCACTTGGTTGTCCACGGTACGTCCGCTGGCGGTCATCAAGTACTCATGATACATTGCGGCATATTGGAGATTGCTAAATCCGATAACAGGGAATCCGCTAGGCACCGCATCTCCGGCGATCCACTCCATGGATTCGTTCATCGCATAGAACGCTAACTTTCCTTCCTGATCCACGATCGTAGCTAAGGCGGAAGGCTGTTTCGTGCCCTGCTTCACGCTACCCAAAACGTATTTCACGGAAGGGGCGTTCTCTACAGCGCTCCAAGTCAAGCCATCCTCGGATCTATATAAAGTGCCATTTGTAGCCGGCACATATAAAGCATTGTTATACTCGGTAATCTGGGAGATCAAAAGCCCATCGGAAGGCAGACCGGTCAAGGATAATGACTGCCAGCCCTTAGGTGCGCTTACCGGAGCGTAATATAATTGGTAAGGTTTACCGGACTCGGCGGGTTTCACATACATAAAGTAATTCTCCGATCCATTATAATCGTAGGTTACCACCTTCTGATCCTTCACGGTAATGCCAATCATAGGATTCGCGTACATACTCCAAACCATAGAGTCCGGAACCACTTGATGGATATTCACCTGCGCCATATAGACTTTTGTCGTGACTTGGTCATACGCATGAACCACGAACTTTACCGGAGCGGAGAAATTAATGGAGTCTGATAAATTGTTTAAGTAATAAGTAGAGTCCGGATAAGCATACGGGCTTACCTCTATACCGCTAAGCGCATAGCTACTGGCTGCCGTAATCGTACAAACAACTTTCTCGATCTTCGTGCCAAAAGGCAGAGAGTCAATGTTAAAAATCCGCCCCGTCAGTTGGTCGATCGTAAACTTCACGGTATCCAACCCCGAGATAGAATCACTACTTAGCTTAAAAGAGGATATTTGGCAGTTCTTAACCAATTCTATATCAGTGACATCTTCTGATTTCAAACAAGAAGACAACACTAATGCAAAACAACCTGTTATAAATAGTACTAATTTATTTTTCATCAAAAACATAAGTTTGTCGCATATAAAGGCACAAAAGTAGAAACATTTTTTGCTTTCACCCTAATACCTGCTAATATTTATAATATTTTAGTTGATTATATGAGCCTTAAAATTCATAGTTATGATTTTTCGAACTCATCGTTATGATTTAAAATTTCATAGTTATGATTTTTAATGCTCATAACAGAACGTCCGGAGATGCCGCTAACAGCCTCCTTTCCAAGCATCGGCGCATGCACCCCTTGATACAGGCGAACCGGGGCCGTTTCCACCCTCGCCTCGTCCCATACATCCGCTTCCACAAAAGAATTAATCAGCTGAGTCCCACCTTCCACCAATAAGGAATCCAACTTCCGGACAGCAAGATGATCTAGCACTTGCCGGATCACCGGGCCCTCGAAATCTATCCGGATATACTCCATGTTCTCTCGGTTTTCCACTTCCTTCTCCGTAAATATTAATGTACGTGAGAAACCATTCAGCAACCGATAAGAATCGGGAATAACGAGCCGGCGATCCAATACGACCCTAACCGGAGAATTACCGGACCAATGGCGCACGTTCAATGAAGGATTATCCAATAAAGCGGTCCGTGTACCGACCATGATAGCCGCCACCTCCGAGCGAAGTTTATGCACCAAGCGGGAAGTCTCCGGAGAAGACAAAACCGTGACCGGCTCCGACACGTCCGTACGCAAACGATCGATAAACCCATCCTCGCTCTGCGCCCATTTCAAGATAATATAAGGACGGCCTTTCGTTTGTAGCGTCATAAACGCCTTGTTCAACACACGGGCTTCTTCCTCCATCACGCCTGTGACGACCTCGACACCGGCCTCACGCAACATCCGCACGCCTCGCCCCGACACCTCGGGAAAAGGATCCAAGCAACCGACCACCACCCGTGGAATCCCTTTCCGGATAATCAACTCGGCGCAAGGAGGCGTCTTCCCATAATGAGAGCAAGGCTCCAGACTCACATAAATCGTACTGTCTTTCAACAAAGACTCGTCTTTCACGGAAGCGATAGCATTCACCTCTGCATGCGCCTCCCCACATTTCCTGTGAAATCCCTCACCGATAATACGGCCCTTATGCACAACCACCGCGCCAACCATCGGATTCGGACTGACATTTCCCCTCCCTCCTTTAGCCAACTCGATGCAACGAGCCATGTATTTCTCTTCAACCTCTACCATAATCTTTGCATATAAACGGTTTTTACACTACTTTCGCGATAAAACAAGAGTAAGATATGACTGAGACCATCGCCTACATCCGAAATTCCCTCAAAGATATTTATCCTCCCGGCGAAGCCCAAGCGCTCGTCCGGCTCATCATGGAACGTGTTTGCGGTCTTTCTACCCATCAACTCCTGTTAGGCAAAGGTAAAGAATTATCTGATACGGAGAAATTTAAAATCAAGGAGATTGTAGAAGGACTGCGTTTATACAAGCCCATACAATACTTATTAGGTATAGCGGATTTTTACGGGATGGAGTTTAAGGTGACGCCGGACGTATTGATTCCCCGCCCGGAAACCGCCGAGTTGGTCGAGCGGATCATCACGGACTACCGAGGCCAAGCCCCTCGTATATTAGATATTGGTACGGGAAGCGGCTGTATCGCTATTTCCTTGGCGAAACATCTTCCGAAGGCTGAGGTAGCGGCGGTAGATATATCGC
>NZ_FR885330.1:217315-274273 GCF_000436315.1 Parabacteroides sp. CAG:2
ATCGCCCGGGGCGCTAGCCGTGGCCGAGGAGAACGCCCGACTGAATCAAGTTTCCGTATCTTTTCTCGAATTGGATATCCTTTCCGAAGGTTATCCCAGTTTCATGCAAGGAAAACTAAAGTTTCACGTAGAAGAAACAAAAGTTTCACGTAAGGAAAACAAAAGTTTCACGTACATGAAACCAAAATCCCATACGGAAGAAACCGCTGTTTCTCCTATAGGCAACTTCAATTGCATCGTCAGCAACCCTCCTTATATAATGAATAAGGAGAAAGCGACCATGGAAGCGAACGTTCTGGAGAACGAGCCTCATCTAGCCTTGTTCGTTCCCGACGACGATCCGCTTCTCTTCTACCGGGCCATCGCCCGCTTCGGACAAAGGCATTTGGCGGAAGGCGGGCATCTATACTTCGAGATCAACGCCCTTTGCGGAAAAGAGACCGTAGCGATGCTACGTCAAGAGAATTACACCGAAGTCGAATTAATACAAGATTTATACGGAAAAGACCGTATCGTAAAAGCAAAAATATGAAAGAGATAACCGAACCCGAGATGTTGCACCGGGCAGCCGCCTATTGCTCCGCCGCCGAACGCTGCATACAAGACGTACAGAAAAAGATCGATGCCGCCGGACTTCCTCCCGACGCCTCCGAGCGTATCATCGCCCGATTGCTGAAAGAGCGGGTTATCGACGAATCCCGTTACACCCGTTTCTTCGTGAACGATAAGCTACGGTTCAATAAATGGGGACGGGTAAAAATAGGATACGAGCTTTATAAGAAAAACATCCCCTCCCCGATCCGGGAAGAATCGCTCGCCGCCATCGACGAGGGAGAATACCGCTCCATCTTACTCGATTTACTAAAAAGCAAAAAGAAATCGACAAAAGGAAAAGACGAGCGGGACCTATTCAACAAGTTACTCCGTTTCGCCGCCGGACGAGGTTTCGAAAGCCAGATCACGTTGGATTGCCTAAGCCAATTATTCAAAGGAACAGACTGCGAGGATTATGCCGACGACATGGAATAATCTGCTCAACCTGTTTTTCCCAAACTTATGCAAAATATGTAAACGACCACTCGTCGAGGGAGAAGAACAAATTTGCCTGAAATGCCTATGCGACCTGCCGCACACGGGATATCATCGACAGGCGAACAACCCCGTCGAGCAACTTTTTATCGGAAAAGACCGGATCGAATACGCCACCGCTTATCTACGATACGAGAAAGGCGGAAAAGTACAAAGCCTGATCCACTCGCTCAAATACCATGATAATAAAGAGTTGGGCTATCTACTCGGACGGCAGATAGCGAGAGAGCTCCAAGCGGATCACAGCCCGATATGTACCGTAGACCTCCTTATCCCCGTTCCCCTGCATCCCCGCAAAAAACGGCAAAGAGGTTACAACCAGTCCGAATGGATCGCCTCCGGCATCCGTTCCATATGGGATATCCCCATCGATACGCAAAGTCTAGCCCGCACCACCCACACAAGTACCCAAACTCGTAAGGCCATTTACGACCGCTGGTTAAATGTATGTTCTATTTTTAATGTCATTCATCCGGAAAGCTTAAAAAACAAACATATCCTGCTCATAGACGACGTGATCACAACCGGAGCCACGATTTCCGCTTGCGCAAAGGCTTTATCAGGGATTCCGGGCATACGCATCAGCATTTTAGCCCTGTCTGTCGCATAAATATTAATAAAAAATTAACGTACGATATTCAAGGTAATGTCATTCAGTTTATCTATTTTTGCAGACTGATATAAATATAGGATTGTATGAAAACACTGGAAAGTTTAGTAGCAGAAAAATTATTAAAGATTAAAGCCGTAAAGTTGCAACCGGCCAATCCGTTTACTTGGGCATCCGGCTGGAAATCTCCGATCTACAATGACAACCGAAAGACTCTTTCTTATCCGGTCGTTCGTAGCTTCATTAAATTGGAGTTGGCTCGTGTGATTAGTGAAAAATTCGAGAACGTAGATGCCATTGCCGGTGTTGCTACAGGCGCGATCGCTCAAGGTGCTTTAGTAGCCGATTTATTAGGATTGCCATTCGTATACATCCGCTCTACGCCAAAAGATCATGGATTGGAAAACCTTATCGAGGGAGAATTGAAACCGGGTTCTAAAGTAGTGATCATCGAGGATTTGGTATCTACCGGAGGTAGTAGCTTGAAAGCCGTACAGGCCGTACGTAACTTTGGTTGCGATGTCGCGGGTATGGTAGCTATCTTTACCTATGGATTCCCTGTAGCGGAAGCCGCTTTCAAGGACGCTAAAGTAACATTGACTACATTGAGTAACTACGACGCTGTCTTGGAAGAAGCTGTCCGTACGCATTACATCGATGAGTCTGAGATCGCGGTTCTTCAGGAATGGCGTAAAGATCCGGCTAACTGGGACCCGAAATAAGTAATAAACAAAAAAACACTCAATGACTGAAGAATTTGTGAGTGAGGTCAAACAGATCCCACACAATGATGAACGTATCTTCACGATGTTGTCCGATCTTTCCAACTTGGAACGTATCAAGGATCGCATCCCGCAAGATAAAATAAAAAATTTTGAGTTCGACAGCGATACCTGTAGTTTCGCTGTCGATCCCGTTGGTAAGATTACCTTCCAGATCGTAGAAAGAGAGCCGAATAAATTAATCAAGTTCACGACGACCAACTCTCCTGTTCCCCTTTTCTTGTGGATACAATTGAAACAGGTGGCCGAGGACGACACACGGTTAAAAATCACGGTTCGTGCCGATCTGAATCCGTTCTTGAAACCAATGGTATCGAAACCTTTGCAAGAGGCTGTCGATAAAATCTCGGCCGTTATCGCCTCCTTGCCTTATTAATTCCTTTTTCATTATGGCTCAGAAACTTTGGGAAAAAAATGTACAGGTAGATCATGAAGTAGATATCTTCACGGTAGGTAAGGACCGTGAGCTGGATCTTTACCTCGCTAAATATGACGTATTAGGCTCTATGGCGCATATCACGATGCTGGAAAGTATCGGTTTGTTGACCAAAGAGGAACTAAACGTCTTATTAGCAGAATTACGGAATATATACGCCGTAGCGGATCGTGGAGAATTCATCATCGAGGAAGGCATCGAGGATGTGCACTCGCAGGTGGAACTCATGCTTACACGCCGTTTGGGCGATATGGGCAAGAAGATCCATAGCGGGCGTTCCCGCAATGATCAGGTTCTATTGGATCTGAAACTTTTCACCCGTTCGCAAATACAAGAATTGGTTGAGTTGGTTTCCGGCTTGTTCGACGTTTTGATCTCCCAGAGTAACCGGTACAAGGATGTACTGCTTCCCGGATATACGCATCTACAGGTAGCTATGCCCTCTTCGTTCGGACTTTGGTTCGGCGCTTATGCGGAGAGCTTGGTAGATGATTTGCAACTTATGCAAGCCGCATACCGTATTTGCAACCGTAACCCGCTGGGTTCCGCCGCCGGATATGGTTCATCCTTCCCGCTAAACCGCCAGATGACTACGGATTTATTAGGTTTCGACTCGCTGGACTACAATGTGGTATACGCCCAGATGGGACGTGGCAAGATGGAACGCACCGTAGCTTTCGCTATGGCGGGTATCGCCGCTACGCTCTCCAAGTTAGCGTTCGACGCTTGTATGTTCAATAGCCAGAACTTTGGCTTCATCAAACTGCCGGATCAGTTCACGACCGGCTCCAGTATCATGCCGCATAAGAAGAATCCGGATGTATTTGAGTTGACACGTGCCAAATGCAATAAGCTTCAAGGCTTGCCTCAGCAAATCATCTTGATCAGCAATAATCTTCCTTCCGGTTACTTCCGGGATCTCCAGATCATCAAGGAAGTCTTCCTACCGGCTTTCGACGAGCTGAAGGATTGCTTACGCATGGTAACTCATATGATGCGTGAGGTGAAAGTGAACGAGCATATATTGGACGATGATAAATATTCTCTATTGTTTAGCGTGGAAGAAGTGAACCGCCGTGTCTTGGCCGGAATGCCTTTCCGTGACGCTTATAAGCAAGTAGGTTTGGATATCGAGGCCGGTAAATTCGTTCCTTCGAAGAGCGTTAACCATACACACGAAGGCAGTATCGGTAATCTATGTAACGAACCAATCGCCACCATGATGCGTAGCGTGATAGGTTCTTTCTCTTTCGAACGGATGAACGAGGCTGAAAAGAAATTGATCCATGGATAAGATAAGACGGATATTTCCACTTTTGATCTTGTTTACGCTATTATCTTGCGCAGATACGATAGAGACTCGCATTCCCTATCGTGCGGTCTATCTGGAACTAGATCTGACTTATCAAGATAAAGCGTTGAATGCAATACAGGCTTATAAGATCTACACCTCTAAAGATGTAGACCAAGCTGGCGAGCAAACAGGTTTTGGAGGCGTATTGGTCTATCATGGATTGTCCAGTAACGGAACTGGAGCATTCTTCGCGTTCGATGCCGCTTGTCCTCATGAGGCATCCGCTAATGTCATCGTAGATGTGGACGAATCTGCCGTATACGCCATTTGTCCGAAATGCGGTAGTAAATTTGAACTTTTAAACGGTATCGGCAATCCGGTGGAAGGACCTTGCGCTGAGGAGAAACAAGCCCTCAAACAATATGTCGTCGATACAAACGGTAATAAAATTTACATCCATAATTAAATTTTTCACCGAAAATGTTTGGTAGTATAAATATTTGTACTACCTTTGCACTCGCAAAAGAGAAACAAACAATGCGGAAGTAGCTCAGTTGGTAGAGCATAACCTTGCCAAGGTTAGGGTCGCGGGTTCGAGTCCCGTCTTCCGCTCAACTCTTAGAGAAGAGGTGGATGCTCGAATGGTGGAATCGGTAGACACGAAGGACTTAAAATCCTTTGGCCATTGCGGCTGTGCGGGTTCAAGTCCCGCTTCGAGTACGATCTAATTTAATTGCGGAAGTAGCTCAGTTGGTAGAGCATAACCTTGCCAAGGTTAGGGTCGCGGGTTCGAGTCCCGTCTTCCGCTCGCTTCCAAAAGGCCTCGCTGTTCGAAAGAATAGCGGGGCTTTTTATTTCTAAAATATAATCGTATCTTTATCTTCAATTAAAGTGAGGGTTATGGAATTACGTACTGCGAATGTTACCCGATATATCATGCCTCTGCGGGAAGGCGGATCATTGCCTGCTTTAGCGGAGGCGGACGATGAGTTTAAATATGTCGTTAAGTTCCGGGGAGCCGGACATGGGACAAAAGCCTTGATAGCCGAGGTGATCGGAGGTGAGATCGCTCGTTGCTTGGGTTTCCATGTACCAGAATTGGTCTTCCTGAATCTTGACGAGGCTTTCGGGCGGTCGGAAGGTGACGAGGAGATACAAGACTTACTACAAGCAAGTCAAGGGCTCAATCTGGGATTACATTTTTTATCCGGAGCCTTAACTTTCGATCCGGTAGTCAATCGTGTAGATCCCAAACTCGCCTCACAAGTCGTATGGCTCGATGCTCTTTTGACAAATATAGACCGCACGGTCCGGAATACGAATATGTTGATATGGAATAATGAACTTTGGCTCATCGATCATGGAGCTTCCTTATTTTTCCATTTCTCATGGGTAAATTGGCAAAAACATGCGATCGGCCCTTTCATCCATATCAAGGATCATGTATTATTGCCACAAGCGACGCTGCTGGAGGAAGTAGACAAGGATTTCAAACGTATCTTAACGGAAGAGAAAATTCGTGAGATCGTAGGTCTAGTACCCGACGATTGGTTGCATTGGAACGATAGTCCCGGTACGCCTCAAGAGATACGTGATGTATATATCCGGTTCTTAATTGACCGAATCGCCCATTCTGACACGTTTATAAATGAAGTTCGACATGCAAGACAAACACTTATATGAATATGCCGTAATCCGTATCGTACCGAAAATCGAACGGGAGGAGTTTATCAATGTAGGCCTTATCATGTTCTGTAAACGGCCTAAATTCATCAAGGCTCGCTATCATGTAGACGAGAAGAAACTTCGTCTGTTCACATCAGATATAGATAAAGAATCTTTGTGCACCAATCTCCACGTTTTCGATAAGATATGTTCCGGCGCCAAGGATGGAGGCCCTATAGCTAGCCTAGATATTCCAGAGCGCTTTCGTTGGCTTACCGCCATAAGAAGTGCCTCTATCCAAACCTCACGTCCACATCCCGGTTTTTCCAACGATCTAGAACAGACATTTGAGAGATTATTTCAAGAATTAGTCTTATAGATAATAAACATAAATCTCCGTATCACGATAAAAGAAAAAAGACGGATCGTTTAAACAACCCGTCTTTCCTTATTAAATTAATAGATATTATACTTTTCCTTTTAAGTCCGCATCCATAGCGGCGGCGGCCTTACGACCGTCTCCCATCGCCAGAATCACGGTAGCTCCACCACGAACGATGTCACCACCGGCATACACATCGCCTAAAGTGGAACGCATACTGTCTTCCTCCACTACGATCGTACCCTTCTTGCTCACCTCCAAGCCTCCAAAGGCACGGGGTATTAATGGATTCGGAGATACACCGACGCTAACGATCACCTCATCCACATCAATTGTTTCGATAGCGCCCTCGATAGGTACCGGACGACGGCGACCAGAGGCATCCGGCTCGCCCAATTCCATCTTCTGCAAACGCATCTGTTTCACACGGCCTCTTTCATCACCTATATATTCAATCGGATTATGAAGCGTCAAGAACTCCACACCTTCTTCCTTCGCATGTTTCACCTCTTCCAGACGGGCAGGCATCTCCTCCTCGCTACGACGGTAGACGATCATAGCACGCTCAGCACCCAGACGACGAGCGGTACGGACAGAGTCCATAGCGGTATTTCCTCCACCGATCACGGCCACCTTCTTTCCTTGTAGCACCGGCGTATCACTTTCCGGATTCGCCGCATCCATTAAGTTTACACGGGTCAAATACTCGTTGGACGACATCACGCCCACAAAGTTCTCACCCGGAATGTTCATAAAGTTAGGCAGACCGGCGCCACTTGCCACAAACACGCCCTTAAAGCCATCCGCATGCAAATCATCATAACTGATCGTCTTGCCCACGATACAATCTTTCTCAAACTGTACGCCCATCTTCCGAAGGCCATCAATCTCCACGTCCACGATCTTATTCGGTAGGCGGAACTCCGGGATACCATATTTCAATACACCACCGATCTCATGCAATGCCTCGAACACAGTCACATCATATCCACGCTTCGCCATATCTCCGGCAAAAGACAATCCGGCAGGACCGGAACCTACCACGGCAATCTTGATACCGTTCTTCTCCGCGATCTCCGGAACCGAGATATTACCGCTCTCACGTTCGTAATCAGCGGCGAAACGCTCCAAGTAGCCAATGGCAACCGCTTCCTTACTCATTTTCAAATGGATACACTTGCTCTCGCATTGTTTCTCCTGCGGACAGACACGACCGCAAACAGCGGGCAGAGCACTTGTCTCTTTCAAGGTCTTAGCGGCCTCCAAGAATTCCCCACGCTCGATATTCTTGATAAAAGTAGGTATATTGATATTTACCGGACATCCCTGCATACAAGTAGGATTCGGACAATCCAAACAGCGCTCGGCCTCTTGCATGGCCTGTTCTTTTGTCAAGCCTAAGTTAACTTCCTCCAAACGGGTACGACTCCGGTATTCCGGGTCCAACTCGTTCATCTTCACGCGGGGGATATCCGCACGTTCTTTATTTTTCTTGCTTTTGCGAAGTGCCTCCCGCCAAGGTTCGGCACGACGAGCAGCGATTAATTCTTCTGTTGTCATGATTCAATTACGTGGTTTCGTTATTTCTTCTCTATATCCTTATAAGCGCCGAGACGCATAATCATCTCATCAAAATCCACTTGATGAGCATCGAACTCCGGTCCGTCCACACAAACGAACTTGGTCTTCCCGCCTACCGTGATACGGCAAGCACCACACATACCCGTTCCGTCCACCATGATCGTATTCAAGGAAGCTACGGTAGGAATCTCGTATTTCTTTGTAAGAGCGGAAACGAATTTCATCATAATGGCCGGACCGATCGTAACGCATAAATCCACCTTCTCCCGGTTGATCACGCTCTCCACACCATTCGTCACCAAGCCTTTCGTACCATACGATCCGTCATCGGTCATGATAATTACCTCATCCGAGTTTTGGCGCATCTGCTCCTCAAGGATCACCAAGTCCTTGGTACGGGCCGCCAATACGACGATCACACGGTTTCCCGCCTTATGGAAAGCCTCCACGATCGGCAACAACGGAGCGACACCTACGCCACCACCGGCACAAACAACCGTTCCAACCTTCTCGATATGGGTAGCCTGCCCTAACGGACCCACCACATCCGTGATATAGTCACCCTCGTTCAATTCACAGATTTTACGGGATGAGCCGCCTACCGCTTGGATCACCAAGGTGATGGTACCTTTCTCGGTATCCGCCCCGGCAATGGTAAGAGGTATACGTTCGCCTTTATCGCCAACCTTCACGATCACGAAGTGACCGGCCTTGCGGGAGCGGGCGATCAAAGGAGCCTCGACTTCCAGCTTCACCACGTTGGCTGAGAAATGTTCTTTACTTACAATCTTATTCATTATAATCGCTACTGTTGATAGTTTGTCTTGTTTTGCTGGCAAAAATAAGATAAAAAAGTGAATATAGCCCTATTTTCCTTAACAAAAGGCTTTATTCAAACAAACCTTCATCACGCACTAACATCAAAATAGCGGAATGAGGGACAATCAAGAACTTTTCGTCATTAAAATTGATCTCGTAAGCGGCATTCTGCAAATAGACAGCCAAATCACCTTCACGGGCTTGAAGCGGCAAGTATTGCACCTCCTCCCCTTTCTTTTTCTCCCAGACCTCATGCTCCTCAGATTGAGAAGGCAACGGATATCCGGGCCCCGTCTTTATGATATAACCCGCTTGTATCTTCTCCCCTTGTTGAACCGAGGGAGGCAGATACAATCCGGTCTTCGTCTGGCTCTGTGGATTCTTAGGCTTAATCAATACTTTATCGCCTATCATCAGAAATTTATCGATGTCTTTTTGATCTATGGATAGTTGCATGATTATAAGATGTTAAATTTTTATTTCGCGAACTTACGGAAAGTTTACCGAAAATAAAAGCGAGCCTTCTTGATGAAAGCCCGCTCTTATTTATAATGAACATTTATCTACATTAAATAGAACGTCCCTTGAACACATTCGACTCGCTCGAAGGATAGAGATTTCCCGTAAAGGATATACGGTTGCTATTAAAGTTAGGCGATACCGTGGCAGTACATTTATTCGTACCTTTCGCCATACGGAACGTAACCCTAGCGGATACCGCTACACCCTGCACATTCATCTCGTACATAACGTTTCCTTTTTTGTCAGTCTTCATCTGTACACCGGAAGTTGTTCCATCAACCGTTATACCTCCTATTCCGTTAGGACCGGCCGCCGGAGTATTAAACGCTAACTGAATGGTAGCCTTCTCACCCTTCACCGAAACGAAGTTCGTGTTCGGAGTAACATAAACAAAACTACCGCGCTTAAACTCTATACGATCCGCTTCCAATACGAAATCCTTATTCTTCAAAGCTTGCACCGCTTGTTCAAACAATGCGTTAGCCTCGGCTTCCTCCGCAGCTTTCTTCGCTGCCTTCTCTGCTTTCTTTGCTTCTTTCTCGGCCTGCTTCGCAGCTTTCTCTGCTGACTTGTCCTGCTGTGCCATCATCGACCCTGCACCAAATAATAAAACGGCGAGCAATAATACAATCTTCTTCATATTAACTCATTTTTAAAGGTTTGTCTATAAAAGTACTTTTATATGTACAATAAAAATACAATTAACATCGACATAAGTTCATCTTTAACCCTTATTTTTCACGTTTTTAACATGATACCATAAAAAGCCCCATGCGGTTACCGCCGCAATGAAATCGGAGAAAGGTTGCGCTAGCCAAACGCCATCCAATCCCCAGATCGGAGGAAATAGCAGAATAGCCGGTATCAAGAATAAAACCTGCCGACTTAGACTCAGAAACATCGCTTTCCATGCGACACCGATACTTTGAAAAAACTGGCTGATCGTAATCTGGGAACCGACAACGAAAAAGACCAGCATCGTCAGACGTAATCCATTATCCGTAATCGACACCAATTCGGCATCCGTCGAGAATACGCTAACGATCAGTCTCGGGAATAATAAACTGACGATACATCCTACCCCTGTAATCAAGGTCGATACTATAATAGACAACCGCAAGGTAGCCAATACCCGGTCATGATGCCCAGCGCCATGATTAAACCCGACAATCGGTTGCATCCCTTGGGCGATACCGATAATCAACATAACCAGCAGCATGGCGATACTGGAAATAATACCGCTGGCACCAATCGCCAAATCGCCTCCATTCTCTTTCAACGCATGGTTCATGATCACCACAACCACACTGCCCGCCAGCTGCATGGAAAATGGAGACATGCCGATCGTAAATATATTCCAAATAATGGGACCTTTCAACCGGAAATATTTCGTATGGAAACGTACGATACTATCCTTGCTGATAAAATGACTCATCACGAAAGCGGCACCGGCAGCCATGGAGATCACCGTAGCGATAGCGGCACCCTGTATCCCCATATCCAGCCAAAAGATAAAGATCGGATCTAGGATCACGTTCAAGACGGCACCGATCATCATCGTGAACATCGCCTTTTTCGGATATCCGGAAGCACGCATCACGGCATTAAAGCTAAAGCTTAATGTAGCTAGCAAATTACCCGGGATAGCGATATATAAATAGTCTTTCGCATAAGGTATCGTCTGCTCGCTTCCCCCGAACCACATTAACAAATCATCCAAGAAAATCATACTGGGGATAATCGTCAAGGCTCCGATAATGAATGTCAAAGTGAAAGCGTTTCCTAATACGTTATCTGCCAGATCATTCGCCTTACGGCCTAGATGAATGGAGACCCTTGTAGCGGCTCCCGCACCGATCAACATTCCAAATGCCTGCATAAAGAGTAGTATCGGGAAAGTCAAAGTCAATCCGGAGATAGCTAGCGCACCCACTCCTTGTCCGATAAATATACGATCTACGATATTATAAAGAGCATTAACCATGGTCCCGATAACGGCGGGAATCGCGTAATGTACCAACAAACGGCCTATATTCTCATTTTCCAGCCGCCATGTAATCTCATTTGACATATATAACTTATGATTTATGAATTATGATTGAGATCATCTCCGCCACACTTCCTACGATTCTCGTGCCCTCTTCCGCAGGGAACTGAATACGCAGGCTATCCGGAGCATTACAATAAACACTTATATAATCCTCGCTAACCGACGAGGGCTTAAAGCCATTCCGGATCAAGGCATTCCCAACCCAATAAGAAGTCATAAAATCCCCCTCAACCCCAATAAGCTTTGTTGGAGCTGCCGTATTCAATTTCCCGGTATTCGGATCAAACACGATTCCTTCCTTGCTAAAGAAAGTCTCGAAAGCTCCTCCCATAATCAAGTCCTCCGGCGTTCCACATGCCATTGGGCGACTTTTCTCCTGTAACCATAGACAGTCTCCCAGCTGGATCGCCAAATCAAGATCATGCGTCGATAGCAGAATCGCTTTTTGTTGCTCTACCGCTAAAGTATGTAACAAGACCATAGTCTCTATCCGACTTGTCACATCTAAAAAGGCCGTCGGCTCATCCAACAATATGATGGGGCATTGCTGTGCCAGCGCTTTGGCGATCATGGCTTTCTGACGCTCGCCATCACTAAGTTCCGACACATAATTATAAGCCTTATGAGCGATACCGGCGGCAGCAAGCGATTCCTCGATAATCCTGCGATCTTCCTGCCTTAATTGTCCGAAAAAGCCGGTATAGGGATGTCTTCCTAAAGAGACCAACTCGTAAACCGTTATTCCACCGGCATTTGTCTTCTCCGTGAGAACAACACCTACCATCCGGGAAAAATCACCTTGCGAGTAAGAGGCCAACGGCTTTCCTTTCAATTCGATCTCGCCCCCCAGAGAGGGCTGGAAGCCGCACAGCGTACGCAATAAGGTAGACTTTCCCGCACCATTCAACCCGAGAAGGCAAGTCACCTCGCCCGGATATAAATTCAAGTCGAGGGCATCATGCACCAACTTTAGGTGTCCACCTTTCAAAACATATCCAATACTCAGATTTCTTGTCCTTATAACTGGAATCCTTTCCATAACCACTAATTAAAATATTGAATATTCTTCCGGTTCACGATTACGTAAATAATAACAGGCGCCCCAAGCATAGGGGTAACGGCATTCAATGGCAGGATCGTATTACTGCCCGGTACCACCATCAGCATATTACATAGAAGAGCAACGCAGGAACCTGTCAGCATTGTAACTGGCACCAACATCTTATGATTGGAAGAGCCTAACATCAACCGGGCGATATGTGGAACTGCTAATCCGACAAAGGAAATGGGGCCGCAAAAAGCAGTAGTTGTAGCCGTTAATACTCCCGTACACAAAAGAATCGCGATCCGTGTTCGTTTGATCCGGATACCTAAATTAGCGGCATACATTTCTCCCAATAATAAGGCATTCAAAGGCTTGATCAGCAAGATCGCTAATAACAGCCCGATTAACGCACAAGTTCCAAAGAATGGTAATTGTTCCAAGGATACACCGGAAAAATTACCAAGCCCCCACATCACGAACGCATGTACCCGGTCTGTAGATGAATAATAATTCAAGATAGAAATAACCGAAGAAGCTAGATAGCCAATCATGATTCCGATAATCAGAAGCATGACATTATTCTTCACTTTTGCCGAAAAATAGATAATCAGTCCCAGTATCACGCAAGCCCCCACAAAGGCCGCGAGGATTACCGCCATATATCCGCTGATCGGCCAATCCGTGAACTGCTCCAACGTACCACCGAAATAGAGCATGATAGCGGCTACTCCAAGATTAGCGCCATCACTAATGCCCAATATGGAAGGTCCCGCCAACGGATTCCGGAACAATGTCTGTAATAGCAACCCGCTGGTAGCCAAGGAAGCCCCCGCCAATAATGCGGTTATAGCCTGAGGCAAACGAGATTGCAACACGATATTCTGCCATGCGATCTTATCAGATCCCTTCCCCAGCAAAATATCCATCACGTGATCCAAAGGAATCGGTACGGCCCCATACGCCAGCCCTCCCACAAAGAGCACCAAAAGAACCACCCCCAACAACGGATAAAAAAGCAGTGCTTGTTTGTTCATGGCGCGAAGGTATACAAAAAAGCGGAGTTATGTTATACTTCTCCCTACCTCACGAAGAAAACCAAAATATTGCTCACGTACGCAATTATTAGGAATACACATTCTTAAACGATCGCCTCGAGTACCACACATCGTAAGCAAACCGTAATAATAAAGTAGACTACGGAAATTATCTATATCCGTTACCCGTTCGGCAGGAAAGGATGTATGTAAGTCCACCAAGATCTTTCCTTTTGCCGCGATTTCCTCGATGGTACCCATACGATTTTCCTCCTGTACAGAGTCACGATCAATACGTGCCAGCATCTTCAGCTTACTATAGTCCGTTCGGATATTCTTATCGGCCATTTCTCCCGGGGAACAATGAAAATCAACTTGCCAACGTAAATAATACAAAGTCATATCACAGTTAAAAATCCGATCGTCACCCAAGCTCTCTCTTGCGAAACAGTAATTATCATACCAAGGCTTCATTTCCGTAATCATAGCCTCAGCATCCCCTTTGAGCATATCGTTTTGCTGATAATAACGGAACATCTCACGAACATCCGTTTCATCAAAACCCATCATGGCATTAAAACGAGGATCTACCGAGATATTCCAGTCTATATTATATCCACTCGACAAATCATCCAGCGTCACAGGGCTTACCCCCATCATGAATATACGGTCAAACATTCCCTTGAATTGTTTGAAATACTCCCGGTAGAAACCACTGGCGTGAGTCAAGTCATGAAACATTCGCTGCCCATGCTCACTCAATATCACATTGGTAAAGTTGTCGTACTCATCTATAATGAGATACAGGGGATATCCCTTTTCCTTCGCTTTTACCTCTATGTAAGCCAGCTTAGACTTCGCGCTTTCTATATGCTCGACGGTCTCCTTAAAATCAGCGTCATAATAAGCTGCGTACACATGCGCGAACTGATTAATGATTAAGCCGCAATAATCATTGAAACTTGTCATCAGGTCCGCTCCCGGCATCGAACAGCCCGCTTTAGAGAAATCGAAATAAAGTACCTGATACTTATTCCTTTCACCGGTTGGATGCGTACCAATCCAGAGATCTCCAAAATATGCATCAAAATCATCCTGACGCAATATATCATAATACGTTAATACGTACGCATCATGCTTAGGAATACGCTCTTGCCAAACCGTCTCGGACGGATCAAGAAAAGATAGCTAGGCATCTTCTCGATAAGCGGAAGGTACATCGTTTTATCCACGAAATAGAAATTACCATTCCTTATTCGATTGAAATCTGATAATCCGTAAGGGATTCCTTTCACTTGACTCATATACTGGATAACTTTTATACTTGTTGTAGGCAAAGTTAGTCTATTCCTTGCAATAAGCACTAATATTTAGAAAAAAGAGCAACCACAATGTTTGCAAATGCATTTATTCAAGTTTAGTTCACAAACGAATGCATCTGTCTGTTGTTTTGGTTCGATAAAACTCGATCAAGTCATTCATTTCAATATTTTGCTTACAGTTCCATTCTCTCAAAAGGAGATGCTTTGGTCGTTGAGAAGCACACTATTTTTGGCTGTTGAAGTGAATAACTAACGGCTTGTCGAGTGAATAACTAACGGCTTGTCGAGTGAATAACTAACGACTATACCTAGCCGTTAGCTTGCGGCTTGGGAAGTGAATAACTAATCACTTGAAAAGCCTTTTACGAGTGACTTAATCAACTGTATACCAGATATATTTCGCAAACGCATTTTACTACTCAACTAGCTCTTCAACTAAATTAAAGAAGAACCAGCTATTTCAAGAAAAGACACACTGTGGCTAAAGCCCAAAAAGCAAGTTATATTATACCAGTTAGATTGTCACGGTTATACTATGGGCATGATTTTGAGATGGGAAATAAGAATAAAGAGGAGATATGTTTCTGCACGGAAATAAGGTGTGTCAAGGAAACATCAAAAAAGGATCAAAAGGGCGTTTTTCAAGAAATCACTATAAGGCAATGGATTGCTAAAATTTTCTTTCAAATTTGATGACAAGACATACTTTGGCTCGAAATAAACGATTCTTCCTTACTTTAGTGAGCTAGACAAAGTACTACCGTACCTCATCTAGCTCTGAAAGTCTTTATTTGAATGCAGGATAACCCGGATTCTGAGTCAATTTATCGTTAGATTGATAAGCATCTTGAGATATAGGGAACAATTTCAAATAATCATCTGTCTTTCTCACACAATTTGAAGCAGCCCACATACCTTTGTCATAGACCCCGAAACGGATATCATCCTGGCGGTTGTGCATCTCCCAAGACAATTCGAGGCGACGCTCAAGAAGGATATCATCCAGCGTAACAGTAGCGTAATTGTGATTGGAATCACCAAACGCACGTTCACGGACTTGATTAACCAAGCTTGTGGCCTCAGACGCACTACCACCACTACGAAGCAATGCCTCTGCTTTCATTAAAAGAACATCCGCATAACGGAACACATGGAAGTCATTACCCATAGCGTCTGTCAAAGTCGTTGAGTACGGCCATTTCTGGCAACGTGCGCCATCGTGCTGATTTACCGCTCCCCAAGTTGTTCCATCATATTCCGTACCAGCCAACATAGTAACATCGATCGTATGGTTCAACAAGAAACCATGGTCTGTCTCAATAGGCTCACCGGTCGAGGCATTATACATCTGGCCGATCAAGAATGTAGCTTCCTTACGAGGATCGTCATCAGAGAACAATTTAACATATTCCGGCTGCGCACAAACACCATTCCAAGCAGAAACACCGTTAGAAAGAGCCAACTGATCTTTGTAGTGCAACGTACGGTTCATCAATTGCCAACGATTATCCTTATCCGTATCCGTCTCTGAGAACGGAGCGGCCAAGATCGCCTCACGAGAACTCTCGTTCGTCAAGGAGAAGTTTGCCTTAAAGTCCGGCTCTAATATATAACCCATCGCCATCACCTTGTCGCAACACTCTGCGGCCATCTGGTAAGCATTGTTACAACTTACACCCCAAGCTTCCGCATTCAAATATAATTTAGCCAACAACGTATAAGCTGCACCTTTCGTAAACTTAGCATAACCATTTTCACGACCCGGACAAGTTTCCGCAATCTCTGTCACTTCTTTAATCAACCAATCAAACACGGCCTGGCGAGGTTGGCAAGCCGGAAGTTCCTTATCCGCATAATCAGTAACCAATGGAATATTGCCCCAATCGTCCATCATCTTGTAAATCCAAAAAGCACGGATACCTCGGATTTCAGATGTATATAGAGACATCTGTTCGTCCGATAAGAAATCAGAAGATTCCACTACCTTCAAGTTGGCATTACAAGTACCGATAGCCTCAGAAGCCGTAGACCATGCTCCCTTGATCACAGAAGTCTGCGAAGTCCATGTGTGCATGTAGATCTCACGATACTGACCACCATCATACCAGTCGCCACCCTTACGGGTAGGAGTAACAGCATCAGATCCCGACATCACATCCAGCGCAATAAAATTTCCATCCGCAGGATAATTCTTCAATGTCTTATACACGGTCCCTACCAACACACTGATCTCCGAATCAGTATAACCGAATGAATCCGCAGGGACATTATCGTATACCGTTTCATCCAAGTTCGTACACGCTGGCATAGAAAAAAGGAGAGCCGTACCAGTCAAGAACGATATTATATTTCTTTTTTTCATAACGAATGCATTTAAAATTAGAATGATAAGTTAACACCAAATGTAAATGAACGAGCCTTCGGCATATAGTTACGCGGTTCGATACCCGGTGACAGACCGGCATCCGTATCGCTAGCCTCGCCACGGAAGAGCTCCACTTCCGGATCCAAACCGGAATAGCTTGTGATTACGAACAAGTTCTGAGCAGCTACATAAATACGGGCTTTGTCTAGCCAATCAATCTTCTTCGTATTGAATGTATAACCAATAGACATATTATCCAAACGGGCGAAAGAGGCATTCTCCAAATAATATGAGCTTACACGCGAATTCTCTCTCAGTAACATCAAGTCATCACCTTTCATAGCGTTAGCTCCGGCTACATAGGTATTATTACCATAAGCGGCACGCGGGTTGTTCAACAACTTGCCACCGATCTGCCCACGTAAGAAGAAGCTGGCATCCCAATTCTTCCAAGTGAAGGTATTGTTCCATCCAAATGTCAAATCCGGCTGGGAATCACCTACGTATGTACGGTCATCGTCCGAGATTTGTCCATCCTTATTGACATCTTCCATAATAAACTTACCGTTTTCATCAATGCCGTTACATTTCAACATAAAGAACTGACCGACCGGATAGCCTTCCTCTACCACATGAGAAGTCACGCCGGAAGCACCGCGGATCCACGGATCACCTACATAAACACGGCTTGTTGAAAACAGGTCGTTAGACAACTTCGTGATCTCATTCTTATTGTGAGACAAATTAATAGAAGTATTCCAGTTAAAGCTCTTGTTTCGGATCACGTCTAAGTTCAACATGACCTCGATACCCTTATTGCTCATATCACCAACGTTGGCAGCGATCTTTTTATACACATACGTTGGAGTCGGTACAGCATAGTCATAAAGCATATCGGAAGTCTTCTTACTATAATATTCTACCGTACCGCCCAAGCGACCGTTAAATAACTGGAAGTCTACACCGATATTAAACATAGCAGTTGATTCCCACTTCAAATCCGGGTTCGGGTTCTGCGTGATACGGAAAGAGGTAGATGTACCACCACCGTTATAATAAGTACCATACGGCTGATACAACTCCAAGCTCTTATAAGGCTTCAAACCATCTTGATTACCTGTCACACCATAACCAGCACGCAACTTCAAGTCGTTCAACCAACTGATATCCTGCATAAAGGCCTCTTGAGAAATACCCCAAGCAGCAGATACAGACGGGAACCATCCCCATTTATGATTAGCACCGAACTTAGAAGAACCATCACGACGCATCGTAGCGGTGATCATATATCGCTCATCGTAGCTATAGTGCGCACGAGCAAAGAAAGAGATCAATTTATAGTCATTCTTGCTGGAAGTCACATTACCGATCTTCAAATCGTTACCAGCTTGGATAGAGTTGGCACCCATAGATGCTACAGAGAACTGTGTTGCCAAAGATTCTTGCGACTGATAACCGTTGGTTTCCCAAGAATAACCCAGCAAAGCGTTCAGTTTATGTTTTTCCTCCGCACCGAAAGACTTGTTATAGTCGGCCGTCCATTCCATCAACTCACGATCCCATACGAAGTTGCGTCTCTTGGCATAGCCATTCGAGCTATCACCCAAAGAGTTTCCAGCACCACCACCTAACGCATTGTCGGGGCTTTCCCATTGGCTATAATCGCTAGTATAACGACTCTTATATAAGTTCGCCTTTACGTTCAGGCCCTCAATTACTTCAAACTGCACATCGCCTTGTCCATAGAAATAATTATTTTTGAATAATTTGTAGTTTTCATCTTGGGCTTTCACCATGTTACCTTGGTTATAAGCGTTGTCGTTACCCGTAAAATAAGAGCCATCCTCATTGTAAATCGGAACGACCGGAACATTATTGTAAGCAGCGATGAAATAGTCGGCAAACGTAGCTTGCATATCTGTCAAGGTAGCAGCTCCCGTCAAACCAATACGCAAACGATCATTGATAGCTCGTTGCTGGAATTGGAAGCGGAAACTGTGACGCTTCATCCAGTTATCACGAGCGATACCCTTACGATCTAAGTAAGTATAAGACGCACGATAGTTACTTTTGGAAGAACCTCCAGACAATGACAAGGCATGATTCTGAGAAATACCCGTACGTAATAAAGCACCGAACCAGTCAGTATCAGCGTTATATTTGTCATATTGCGAGATGTCACTACCCAATTGTTTGTTCACATCACGCCATTCGGAAGCATTCAGCATATCCGGTTTGTTAGCAACCTTATCCATTGTCACATAACCATCATAATTAATCTGAGTCTTAGCTCCCGAACCTCTCTTGGTCGTAATCAAGATAACACCACCTGCGGCACGAGAACCATAGATAGCAGCAGAAGAGGCATCCTTCAATACGGAAATAGACTCGATATCTGAAGGAGAAACCGTAGACATATCACCACCGGGAACACCATCGATAACGATCATAGGACCTTGATCGTTTTGCAAGGTAGAAGTACCACGCAAACGAATCTGAGAGCTACGAGTCACATCACCAGAGCCAGAAGTAATCTGCAAACCAGCCACTTTACCTTGTAGCAAATCTGAAGCATCACGATTAACACCCTTGTTGAAGTTTTCCTCGGAGACATTGGCTACAGATCCGGTAATCTCCTTACGAGTCTGCGTACCATAACCGATCGCAACAACCTCACCCAAATTTACTACGGATGGAGCTAATTTAACGTCCACTTTGTTACGTCCTTTAACACCTTCTTCCAAAGTGTTATAACCAATAAAAGAAAATTGAAGAACGGCTTTTTTCAAGTCGTTAAGCGTTAGAGTGTAATTACCGTCAATATCGGTAATCGTACCATTGGTAGTACCCTTTTCTACAATGTTCGCACCGATGATGGGCTCACCTTGTTCATCTAGAACTTTTCCTTTAACAGCGCCAGATTGGGCAAAAGCCGCTGTCATGCAAAAAGACATCAACACTGAAAGTATCACTACCTTACAGCGTCTGAAAGAATCAAATGTTTTCTTTCGTTGCATAATTACTTAATTTTTAGGTTAACAATCATTGAATTCACAAACACAATTGAGAATTTTCGAGGCAAATATAATAACTTTTTTAAAATTAAACCATGATAATGTAAAAAAACATTACATAAAACTATCCATACTTTATTTTGATGATTGATTTATTTTCACTCTATTGTGTAATACTCATATGGTACCTGATATACCTAGATGCTACCATGCTTGATTTTTTATTACAGAAAAATATTGAATATGTTTGATATTAACAAAGTATACGTAGCATGATTCTAAACCATGGTACTAGATGAACTTGGTGAACCCATCATCGGTGCGAACATCGTAGAAAAGGGAACTACCAATGGTACTATCACTGACATGGACGGTAACTACAGCCTTACCGTAAATGATTTAAAAAAGGCTGTTCTTCAAGCATCCTTTATTGGTTATAACACGATCGAAGAGAGTGTTAAAGGACGTAGCACGGTAGAGATTAAGTTATCTCCATCCGTAGTAAACTTAGGAGAGGTCGTGGCGATCGGTTACGGTACGCAGACCCGTAGGGAGATCACAGGATCCGTGGCGAACGTATCCGAAGAAAGTTTTAACAAAGGTATCACACGTGACGCTTCCGACTTGTTGCAAGGCAAGGTAGCTGGTTTGACGATCACTTCCGGCTCCGGTGATGTGACGCGTGGATCTACGATGCGTTTGCGTGGTACATCCACGTTGCAGAACGACCAAGGTCCGTTAATCGTTATCGATGGTATTCCCGGTGGTGATATGTCGACGGTAGCTCCTTCCGATATCGAGTCTATCTCCGTCTTGAAAGATGCCTCCTCCGCCGCTATCTACGGCTCTCGTGCCGCTGGTGGTGTAGTATTGATTACGACCAAGAGAGGTTCTGGCTCCAAGACACAAATCAGCTATGATGGTTATGTTGCCTTTGATCAGATGGCCAATAAGCCCGATTTAATGAATGCGGACGAATGGAGAGGTTACGCAAATAGCAAAGGTCTAGACTATAGCGTATACGACCAATATGGTGCCGACACAGATTGGTTTGATGAACTGACTCGTACCGGAGTTTCTCAGAACCATTCAATCTCTTTGTCTGGTGGTGGTTCTAAGAACAACTATCGTGCGTCCTATACCTATTTGGATCGAAATGGTATCATGCGCGATAACGATATGCAACGCCATAGCTTCCGCTTCCAGTTCCAGCAGCGTGCGATCAATGACCGTTTGCGTATTGGTTTGGCTGGATCTGCTACCTTGACAGACTCACATGTTCCGAATGGTGACAACTTCGTGTTGGCATACAGCATGTTGCCTGTTTACCCAGTTTATAACGCTGATGGTTCTTACTTCACGAAAGTTAATGTGGAGTATGACCAAGGTAATCCTGTTCAAAACCAAAATCTGAACGAGCGAAAAAACAGCAACGTTTATTTTTATGGTGCCGGTGATATCCAATTTGAGATTATCAACGGATTGAACATCAAGGCAAATTTATATAAGAGCCGTTTCTCTAATGAGTATAGCCGCTATGACGACTCTCGTACGACGGTCGGACAGGGTAATAATGGCTTTGCGCAAAAACGTAATCGGGCATGGGATCGTAACTTGATGGAGTGGACTTTGGACTACAATAAGTCTTTTGGTGCGGACGAAAAACATAAATTGAATGCGATTCTCGGTTACTCTTGGGAGGATAACACATATTCTTATTTCTTCGCTCAAAACCGCAACTTTTTGATCAACGATTTGTCATATAACGCTTTGCAATCCGGAGCCGGATTAAAGACAGGCGACGTTGAGTCTGGTAAGAACTACTACAAATTGATCTCTATGTTCGCCCGCGCTCACTATAGCTATGACGAGCGTTATATGATTACGGCTACCGTCCGTCGAGATGGTTCCTCTAAGTTCGGTGCGAATCATAAATGGGGTACGTTCCCCTCTGTTTCCGCAGCTTGGGGTATCTCACAAGAGGCATTCATGCAAGACGTAAACTGGATCAATGACTTGAAGTTACGTGCGGGCTACGGTGTTACCGGTAACCAAGATGGTTTACAGCCGTATAAGAGCATGGAGCTTTATGGCATGTCCGGTATCTATTATGACAATGGTAATTGGGCTACATCTTATAAGATTTCCCAGAATGCCAACCCGGATTTGAAATGGGAGTCTACGGCTATGTTAAACATCGGTTTAGATTTCTCTTTGTTCAATGGCCGTTTAGGTGGTACAATCGAATGGTATGACAAACGTACATCAGACATGCTTTATACTTACAAGGTTCCGACTCCTCCGTATGTTTACGACCGTATGCAAGCCAATGTAGGTGATATGAAAAATACAGGTATCGAGGTTTTGTTAAACTTAGATGTGATCCGTAACAAGACATTCAAC
This sequence comes from Parabacteroides sp. CAG:2, assembly GCF_000436315.1. Lineage (NCBI taxonomy): Bacteria > Pseudomonadati > Bacteroidota > Bacteroidia > Bacteroidales > Tannerellaceae > Parabacteroides > Parabacteroides sp. CAG:2. The sequence goes on from NZ_FR885330.1 coordinate 239,729, forward strand.
TGGAATATGTCATTGAACTTGTCCCACAATAAGAATGAAATCACGAAGTTGTCAAGCGATCTTTATACGACAGACCGTATTTATACAGGCGATCCATGGATCCGTGGTGCTTCCGGCGTAACTTCTCACGTAGTAGAGGAAGGCCGTCCCGTAGGACAATTCTTCATGCTGGAATGTACGGGTATCAAGGACGGAAAATATATCATTACGGATTTGAACGGTGATGGTGAGATCTCGGACGATGACCGCACATACGTAGGAGACGCACAACCAGACTTGACATTTGGATGGCAAAATAATTTCACTTGGAAGAACTGGGATTTCAGCTTCTTCTTCCGTGGAACGATCGGCAACAAGGTATTGAACAACCCGCGTGCGGCTTATGCGAATAATACGTACTTGATCGGTACAAACGCATTAGATGATGAATTGACTTATACGATGAAAGAATCTTCTCGCGTATGTTCTTATTATTTGGAGAATGGTTCGTTCATCCGTTTGGATAACTTGGCCTTAGGTTACACCTTCGATACGAAGAAGATTAATTGGTTGGATAAAGCTCGTCTTTATTTCGCCGCTCAGAACTTATTCGTAATTACTGGATACAAAGGTTTAGACCCAGAGGTTGAATTGTTCCGTGGTGAATCTTCCGATACGGATGCTGGTTTGTCTCCGGGTATTGAGCCTCGTCAATTCTTCCCGAAGGCACGTACCTTCACATTGGGTGTTAATTTAACTTTCTAAATCAAATCGTTATTAATTATGAATAAAAAATCAATTATATCATTATTTACTGGTGCTGCACTAATGTTTTCCATGCCCTCCTGTACGGATTTGGATGAAACGGTGTATGATAAGATTCCAGCAGAAAACTTCGGTAAAACCGATGGTGAAATCAATTCGATCATTGGCCCTGCATACAATACATTTAAAAGATATTTCTCTGACGCATGTATTGCTTTATCGGAATGCTCAGGAGATATGGCGGTCGTACCTACCCGTAAAGGTGGTGACTGGTATGATGGTGGTCAGTATCGTGAGTTACACATGCACGCATGGACTGCGAATACCTCAGCCGTGAAAAACGCATGGTCAAGATCTACGGAAGCGATCTCTGCTTGTAACTTAATTTACGAGACTATTAGTACTTCCGCATTGGAAGAATCCGCAAAAGCTAGAGCGTTAGCGGAAATCCGCGGTGTACGTGCGTTCTGGATTTATTACCTGATGGATAATTGGGGAAATGTTCCATTGAGTATAGATTACAATGACACAGAACTGCCCACTTGCAAAACAAGGAAGGAAGTTTATGATTGGTTGGTTAAAGAGGTAAACGAGATCAAGGACTTGCTTCGTGAAGATGTTTCTGACGCTAGTTATGGAAAATTCACGAAAGGTGCCGCTTATACCTTATTGGCAAAGTTGTACCTAAACGCAGAGGCTTGGGGCGTAGACTCTCCTCGATATAAAGAGGCCGCTGACGCTTGTGATGTCGTGATGGGGCTTCCTTATATATTAGAGGCTAACTGGAAAACAAATTTCCAAGTAAATAACCAACAATCAAGAGAAGCTATCTTGGCTTGCTGCTTTAGTGCGAACGATACGGAATGGCAAAATCAATTACATTACCGTACTTTGCACTATAAAGATAATATACCTCTTGGAGCTACTTTCAGCGCATGGAACGGTATTTGCGCACAGCCGGATTATGTATTGCTATTCGACAAGGAAGATCCTCGCTATGAAGGCTCTTTCTTAGTAGGTCCAAGTATCGACCCAGCTACTGGGAAAGTGTTGATCACGGCACACGACCGTCCTTTGATACACACTCCGGAAGTTACAGTTATCCCCGGAACGGAACGTGATGGTACGATTTGGGGTGACGTGAACCAAGAAGACGGCGCTCGTTGTAACAAATGGACTTTCGATAAGTCCTTAACTAATGCGATGGAGAATGATTTCCATATCTTCCGTCTGGCTGATGTATATTTGATGAAAGCAGAGTGTTTGATACGCACAGGAGGCAACAATGCGGAGGCTACACGTTTGGTCAATGCGGTCCGCGAACGTGCTTACGGTAACTCTAACCACAATTACGCATCCGTAGATCTAGAAAAGATCGCCTTAGAACGTAAGTTCGAGTTGGCATGGGAATGCCACGCACGTCAAGACAATATTCGCTTTGGAACTTTCCAAAACGCTCGTTGGCTGAAATCTGAAACGAAAGGGAAAGACTACATGAATATCTTCCCGATCTCTCAAGACGCATGGCAAACGAACCAGAACTTAAAACAGAACCCGGGTTATCCCGCATTCTAAAATATTCTATGGGCTAGATGAGACTTTTTAGGTTTCGTCTAGCCCTTTTTGTATAATCTTAAAATAATACGAACATGAAGAAGTATTTGATTTTACTTGCGATGTTACTCGTCGCCGTTGCGAACTATGCGGAAAAGCCCGCTAATTATGTGGAAGCCTCCCAAGAAGCGTATAGAGCTTCTGACCCTCTGATGCTAGAAGGATATTTTACAGGTGATACTTTCTCCGGGCAGATTGAGTTGATGACCGCAAACCAGATTCCCGGATACAATACACCCACAAGGCTTACAATTGTCGTAAGTAATCCCGTATTATCTTCCTATAATTGGTCTGTCTCCGGTAATGGTATATCATCTTATATCTCTGATAGCCATTTATGTGAAATATTCTTCAAGACAGGAGGATCACGTGGCTGTACGGTTACTCTATCAGGTCCTCTTGCGTCTACCGGTCAACAGGTGACAAAGGTTTTCGGATTCTATTGATGTTGAAAGTGAAGACATTCTTAGAAAGTAATGCCCCGTCACCAACTTATTCGTAAGTCTGTGACGGGGCGTTGCTTGTTTTGTATCTTCTATTATTCTATTGGATATTTGTCAATACCATAGACCTTTTTTATATGAGGATCAATGTAGTAGATTCTTTGCCTCTTCTTGTCCCCCGATCTTGAATATTGCGCTCTTACCTACTAGGCGTTTGAAAGAATGAACGTGTGCCCAAATGCTTATGGGCATTAGGGGAGCGTTACAGTATGTCCGATACCCTATCTGTCAGGAACTACCGCTCCATCCTCTCCTTCTCCTTTATCAACCCATTCCGATACGCATAAAGCAGTTTCTCCAAGTCCTTGATCTGGCTTTGAAGATCCGCACCCTTATCCGTATCTTTCACCATCTGGCGATGGGAGCTTAATTCTACCACGATCGTAGTGGATTTGATATCCAAGCCTTCCTCGATCGCTTTCGCCCGGGATTCGAAGGGTTCGTGTTGCACAAGCTGGAAACCGCGGGAGTGATATACTAATGTATAGCCCGCGATACCGGTTTCCAAATGATACGGACGGGAGAAGCCTCCATCGATTACCAACATCTTGCCATTCGCCTTGATGGGATTCTCACCTTGATTGGAACGGACAGGGACATGTCCGTTGATGATATGCCGATGCATACCGGTCACCCCAAACTCATCCAATATCTTATCACAAATTTCCTCTTGCTCTCGTAACGTATAATAAGCGCCTTTTTCCTCCTTATGAGTCTCGGCCTCTTCGATAAAGGCACGCTCGAAAGTAGCCATCTTGCTTTTATCGAATAACGGAGAGTCCTTGCCGCCCCAAAGATACCAGATATAATCATGCGCATATTCCACTTCTTCCTGCTCCCCGGTCTTGAAATAAGCCGTACGGATCAGTTGGTCTACACGGTCCAACAAAGCACGGCCCTTATAATCCTGCCCCAAGATACGTACTGACTTAAACGTCCCATCCGGATTCATCGGGATAGAGGCATGAAACAGTAAATTGGAATTACAAACCTGATACATTCCCCCATGCCGGAAGAAACAACGCATATGCTTTTTCATCTTCTCGCTGCTCTCAAAAGAATGCAAGATCTTTCGGATCAAATCCTCCTCCTCAATAGAAAGACGATACGGATCTTTCGGGTCTAAAGTAGGCCAGTTAGTATCTTTAAGCGTATAATCCTTTCCATCGATATGAACCACTCCCCACTTCAGATCGATATGGTGCAACAACATCCGGTCATCCATCTCAAACTCCGGACGACGGCGGATGATCTCACCCTCCAGCTTGAACTGGATGATGGTGATCGCCTTGTGCATCTGGGCGATCAAACGGGTGGTCTTCTCATCCATTGCATTATCGGCGAACTTTGTTTTCGGCATGAATAACGCACAAGGATCATCCCCGTACGCCTCCATCGCGAAAGTGGCCAACGGCAAAAGATTGATGCCATATCCATCTTCTAAGGTAGCCATATTACCAAAGCGTAAACACATACGAATCACGTTGGCGATACTTACCAAATTACCGGAAGCGGCTCCCATCCATAAGATATCATGATTACCCCATTGAACATCGAAATTATGGTAATCGCAAAGGATATCCATGATCAGATGAGCGCCCGGACCCCGATCGTAAATATCGCCGATGATATGTAACAGGTCGATTGTCAACCGTTGGATCAAGTTACACATAGCGATAATGAAATCGTCCGCACGTCCCGTGGAGATGATCGTACAAATAATCTGATCCACATAAGCGGATTTATTCGGCTCTACGGAAGACTCGTGCAATAACTCCTGAATAATATAGGAGAACTCCTTGGGTAAAGCCTTACGTACTTTCGAACGGGTGTATTTGGAGGACACGTTCCGGCAAACACGTACCAATTGATTCAAGGTCACTTGATACCAATCTTCCAGATCTTGCTCTTGGCTCTTGATCAGTTCCAGCTTATCCTCTGGATAATAAATCAAGGAACAAAGCTCCTTCTTCTCGGATTCCCGGAGCGTATTACTGAAAATCTCGTTCACCTTGCGCTTTACGGCACCGGAAGCGTTTCTCAGCACATGGCTAAAGGCTTGATCCTCGCCATGTAAATCACTCAAGAAGTGCTCCGTACCCTTCGGTAGGTTCAAGATCGCCTCCAGATTAATGATCTCCGTACTGGCATCCGCAATCGTCGGGAAACTCCGTGCCAACAATTGCAAATACCGTAAATCGTTTTGTACAGATTCGGCTATAATATCTTTTGTCATCTTATCTCTTATTTATACGCGAATATAAATAGATCCGGTCATTTAAACCGAACCTGCTCCGGTTTATTTTTCTCGGCTACTTGCTGGATCTCATAGGGGCTGACCTCTACGGCGCCTTTCGTCAATTCCGGAATATTGTAGGAATACAACTGATAGTCATACTTATCCGGATCTTCTTGAGGCAATAAGAACGGTTTCGAAGGCTTACCGTCTTTCCCTAAGAACGGTTTCGACCGCTTACCGTCTTTCCCTATATAACAAATATAAGGTAAAGTATATAAACCGTTATCCCGGCGGCTACTAAATACGACCCAATCACTATTACTACTCCAAGAATGATAGCTATCCGTATCCGGGCTATTCAATGCGGACATATCCATCACTGTCCGATTCTCCAAATCCATCATCCGGATCTCCGCATCCGGGTGCCAAATAGGGAACTGCCCATAAGCGGTTTCCGTGTACATCAGGAAACGCCCATCGGGAGAGATACGGGGAAATGTATAGCTCAAGCTATCCGCATATACCAACGTATCGATCGGGAAGCTGATCTCGCCACGATCCGGATCGAACGCGACACGACAGAGATTATAACGTACCTTATCATAATTCTCCGGCATCTTCTGGGCCGGGGCCGTACAGAAATAAAGCCATTTACCATCCGGAGAGAATGCGGGGAAAGTCTCGAATGCATCTTTTGTGACCAATGAGGCTTTCGAAAGGATTTCTTTGTTTTTCACGTCATACACCACCACATCGGACTCCAAGTCGAACACTTCCATCTTTTTCTCTTTCACGGAATGGAAAAACTGTTTGATATCATTTACCGATGTGGTGATATAGCGCCCGGAAGGATGCCAGAAAGGATACGTCATATTACTGATCGTCCCATTCGTTTTCGTATTCAATTTACTGATTTTCTTGTCTTGGACAATATAAGTTCCCCCATTCGCCGCACGCATATGGAACATCATCTGCCCCGGATCTCCCATACAGAACGAATGGCAGTTCATACAATTATAGCCAGTCATATCGTTACGGATAATCGGCTGTTCGTCAAACGACTCCAAATTCCGCTGATAAATACCCACAATATGCCATTTCTCGTATCCCGGCTCTATCAAACGGTATACTAAATGAGAGTCGATCGCTTGATCACTGATATAGACAGAGAATGGTGCCCATTTAGTCCACTCATCACCTATCTTCGTGGCGATCGTAACAAAAAAGGCTTTCACGGTTCGCGCGTGTCAAGCGAATCCAATCCTTCATCTTAAAACGGATCGTATTTGTCCCATGATATTCAAATACTTCCGACTCACTACCTTCTATTTTCGCATAGCATTCATCCGCTGGTACATTTATCCGGAAATTCAACGGAGCTATATTATAAGGTATAGTCGTCCCTTTATAATCCGGAAAAATAGGAGGCGGGGACATACGTTCGTTCGTGACGTTCGTAATTCCTTCCGGATGCAAGGACCAAAAGCCTAAATATACGACTATAGTGAGAACTTGTATTATTAGATATCCGATCACAAAATTTCGGACGATCTTTCTTTTCTTTGTATTATCCATGTATTATTGTCGTTTAGGAGTCGGGATAAATTGAGCGTAATAATAATAGGTATCACCAAACTGTTGCTTCAAGGCTGCCGGCGGCATAGAGCGTGCCACTTTCATGAATTGCAGGAAGCGATTCTGCACCTCCTGACTGATCGGGAAGCTCCGGAACGCCTCCGGATCTTTCTGTACGGCCGCAAAGAACAAGCAAATAGCTTCTTGATAAAGCACCGGGAATGCCTCACCCCGTTCTTTCATCAATTCCATATAATGCATAAAAGTCATCAAATCCTTATAAACCAAAAGATATCCCATCCCATATTCGAAAGCCGGACGGTTATCGGCATGATCGTCGATCAAAAAAGCCAATGCGTTCGGAAAGATCAAGGTCAGGTCCAAAGGATTATCGGTAATCGGAAGCATCGCCCGTTTTGCCGCTATCCAATCTTCCGACGCACAAGCCACGGAGTCCAATAATGGACGTTGAGCGGTTGCCCAATCCCGGTAATGCGGGTTCGATTCCAGTATCTTGATATATTTCTCCGCCGCACGATATTCGCCGGTTACCAGATAAGTCTCCACCAAACGCTTCATCAAACGAGGTTGCACGCAACGTTGTGAACTTAATACCCCCACAAAGGCGAAACGTTGGGCGGCGTTCACTTGCCCGACTTGCCAAGCCACCTCACTCGCCTCGATCAATCCCATCCGGCTTTTCGGATCGTGCGGAATAAAACCACCCTCACCGATCTGGGGGAAACGCATCAAATCGGAAGTAAAACGTCCGGTTTTCGACAAAGCCAAATTCAGATAAATCAAGGCATCCATATCCCGCACAGAATGCGCACGAGCGTGCGAGACAATCTTCTGCCATTCTCCCAGCCGTGCATAGTAATCATACCGATAGGCCTGCTCCATCGGATCTTTCTTATAGAGAATCCCGGCGACCATCGCTATCAAAAGAAAAACGTAAGAAACGATTCGTTTCCAAGATTCCTTACGGATGAAAACTCGGCTCCTTACATAATAAAGAATGAAAGCGATCAAAGGATACGCAAGCATGATATATCCTAAAGAATTAGGTATCGGATATTCGGGATGGCATAGATGTTTGCTGAAAAAAGCTTCCCGCATCGGAAGAATATAAACCGTACGCATGGCGATCAACGGTAGCAAACCTCCCCAAGCGATAGCGATAATGGCTACTCCAAAACGAGCCTTATCCTCTTTAGCACAACACTCATAAACCGCGATCAATAAGGTCAACAATAAATTAGCGGGTGCCGCAAAAAAATAAGAGCCCCCCAAAAACAAGAAGCCAAAGAGATAACGAAGCCAATCAATCTTGATTGAAGTATACAAATACGCAAGAACCTGCACGAAAGCGAGCATCGTCAACAAGGCGATTGACTCCTGCGGATAGATCCAAATTAAAAAAGAGGGAAGAATAGCCGCCAACATAGAGGCACGCACCCCACAAGCTTTTAAGTAAAGGAAAAAACAACCGGAGATCAGTCCTAATAATAAAGCGATCACTACCGAAGCTCCATAAGGATGGATAAACGCAAGCGATAAGAACTCAGTCACATATTCATTCAATCCACCCGGTTCGACCAATCGGTCTTGGAAATAACTACCGGTAGTCTGAAACATCATATACTGCTCCAGAAAACGATACCAATACCGAAAATTCAACTCTATGAATAGGAAACTTCCTATAATAAAAAGGAATAGTATAATGGTATTATTGTTAACAAATAGTCTATTCTTCATTCTCCAACTGTTTTTCGGATCGTAAAGATAGAAAGTATATAGAAGACGGCAAAAGAAAAGGTTTAATTATTATATTGAACACGGAATACACGAAACACACGGACTGATACTATATACCTCAGTGTATCGCTGTGTGTTCCGTGTTCAATCCTGTACTTACATCTGCTGCTCGCCGCCGCCAGAGCCGCCGCTCTTCACATCATCGTTATTGATACCGCGTTTTACTTTCTTGATAGCATCTTTCAAGGTACCGAAACGATAGGATACGCTAACTTGTAACATGCGCATCGTTCGGTAATTGGTCTCACGGCGGAAGAACGTATCGTCTGAAGAAGTGTTTTCCATCTTCATTCGTTTCCAGAACGGGTTCTGGAAAGACAACTGAACCGAGAGCTTTTTCTTCAAGAAATCCTTATTTACGGAGATTCCCGTAAAATAGAATGGAGAACGTTTACCCTGCAACTGAATCCAAGGAGAGAAATATCCTCCATGCAAGTTCAAGCGAAAATCCATCGGGAAATTAAACTGCGTACCGGCGAATATACGTCCGCTGAAACCACTGTTCGCCATATCATTCATATCGCTCTTCAAATCCGTATAATCCACACCTCCATTCATATAAATACGGAACAAAGGAACCGGGTTCCAATTTGCGTATACGAACAAGCCCGTAGATTGTTTCTTTCCTATATTACCATAAGTAGTCTGGAAAATACCCGGGTTCTTCGGATCGATAAAGGTATATTGCTCGATCGAATTATTCACGAACGTATAAGTAGCGCTCGCGTTAATGCTGAATTTCTGGGCGAACATACTATAGTTCAAGTTAATATTATTACTTTTCTCAGAGTCCAGATTTGGGTTACCGAAGGATATATTCTGCGGATCCGCATTGTTTACATAAGGATTCAAATACCAGATACCCGGACGCTGGATACGCATATTATATCCCAAGCGAAGCTGTTGCGCCATGCTCAGTTGATAAGAGATCGTAGCGTTTGGCACCACGTCGAAATAATGGGTGTCAAAATTCATATCGGGAGCCATCTCGTATTTCACATCCAAAGAAGTTCCTTCCGCACGGACACCCGCTTTCACGCCAAACTTATCAAACTTCATCGAATAGCCCAGATAAGCGGAATAGATATGTTGGGTATGACGGAAATGGCTATCCTTGGAAGTAACATCTTCCCATATATTCAGCGAATCGTTGAAAGCGGTACGATCTGTATTACTCCGGCTCTGGCGAAATATGTATTTCGCGCCAACCTCCAAGGTCTGGTCCTTCCATGTAGGAGTCGTATAATCCACCTGTCCGGTGTGCTCATTCGTAGAAGCCTTATTGATATTATTTTGCGGATAGCCGAGCCAAGGATTGTAATTCACGACATTCTCTAATTCCGTATAATCCTTACTATCATTCGGAGAATGGCTGAAACGGTAAGAGACCGTCAGCAACTCATCTTTCTTATGGGTAGAGTGCTGGTAATCCACGTTCACGTCCGTAGAACCAAATGTCTCTGTCGTTTCCGAGTTACGGTTATAACTGTAGACCGGATTATGATTGATATCCTGCATATTCACGTTATACTCCGAGAAACTTTTCATCTCGCCACGGAATAAGTTCGCGCCAACGGTCAATAGATTCAAAGAGTCGATCTCATAACTTCCCTCCAAATAACCGAATTGGAACGGTCCACGGCTCTTTTTACGTCCATTTTGTGTCAAGAAGTGTTCCCCGTCATTTTGCAAATCTTCCCGTACGGAGTTAGCGTCATTCCATGGGTCCCGCTCCCGATTATAGTTATAGTTGGCGGTAAGTCCTAATTTTCCGGCTTTTAGAGATACATAACCACCACCGCCTACACGCCCCAACGAACTACCGTTCACACGAACCGTACCAGTATATCCTTGTAGAGCATTTTTCGTTGTAATGATATTAATAATACCACCGATACCCTCGGCGTCATATTTAGCGCCCGGGTCTGTGATCACCTCTATGTTTTTCACGGAATTGGCCGGCATACTCTTTAATACCTCAGCAGGATTATTACTCAACAGGTTAGAAGGTTTACCATTCATGTAGATCTTGAAGTTCGTGGAACCTTTCAATTGGATTTGGTCATCTCCATCCACGGTTACCATCGGCACTTTGCGCAACATATCCAACGTATTGTTGGTCTGTGCCTCGGGGTCATCTTCCAAGCTATAGGTAAGTTTATCGATCTCAGCCTTCACCAAAGGTTTCTGCGCCGTAACCGTCACTTCCCCCAGCCGCTGGTTATCCTCCTGCATATATAACTTACCCAAATCCAAGTTCCTCTGTTTATCCGAGATCGTAAATATTTTCTCGGCAGGAGCTTTTCCTATAGATTGCATAGAGATGATATATTTGCCGGCGCTACTCAATGGTGCCTGAAACTTACCATCCACATCACACGCTAAAAGCTTGACCGGTTTCTCGGGGGTCTTCGCAAAAGCAATTCTCAACGTCGCATAGGGTACGGACTCGTTACTCAGCGAATCTAACACCTGTCCCTTAATTGAATAGGAACCGGTTTTATCAGCCTGCGCATACAGAGGAAGCGCAAGGAACAGTACCCAAAATAAGGTAAATAATTTCTCTTTCATACGTTCATCTATCACTATAAAAATAATACATTTTACTGCAAATTACACTATTTACGATTTCATCGTACAAATAAAGTCATTAATAATGTTCATATTTCCTTTTTCTTCTAAAGAAGTCTGAAAAAAGAGTATTTTTTCATATATAGACGGACATCAAGTAAAACAGGTTGCACAATAATCCTAGGAATCTTTGAGAAAACGAATATATTGTTATTTTTGCATTCGTAATTCTTTAAAATACAATGTCATGAGAACTATCTTTTGTGTATTAGCCACTTTGATGTTGGGTTTGACGAGTCTGCAAGCCCAAAGTTTAAAAGCCATTAAGTTGAACGCTCCCGACAAGACCCGAGGCGCTTCGGTGATGGAAGCCCTGGCAGATCGTCACTCCGAGCGTGAGTTCGCCAACAAGAAACTCAGCCAACAAGATCTTTCCGATTTGATGTGGGCCGCCATTGGGATCAATCGCAAGGACGGGAAACGTACCGCCGCCTCTGCCTTGAACAAACAAGACGTGGATGTTTACGTATTGATGGAAGAGGGTGCTTATCTGTATGATCCGAAAGCCCATCAACTGAATCCGGTAGCGGAAGGTGACCACCGTCCACTGATCGGAGGAAAGCAAACCTCCGTGAACTCAGCTCCCGCTTGTCTATTGATGGTTTCTGATGTTTCCAAATTCGGCAATGTAGGTACACCGCAATTACGAGAGCGTTTTGGAGCGTTAGATGCCGGGCTGGTCTCTCAGAATATCGCCTTGTTCTGTTCCGGATGCGGCTTGGTAACAGTTCCCCGAGGTAGCATGGAGGCAGATGCTTTGAAAAAAGTGTTGAAGCTATCCGACTCCCAAATCCCAATGATTAATCATCCCGTGGGTTACGCTAAATAACAGGGGTACCCCCATCGCCTCACGGCAGTAGTCCCATAAGCCAACACCACTACTGCCGTAGGCTTACGCCACTACTCCTTATGGGGCATGCCAGTAGTCACATTAAAAACACACGCTCCAAGCGAAGATCAAAGCCAGCAACGCAAAGATCACCACCAAAATCGTATTCCCCCAGCGAATCAGGAAAGAGGGTAAACGCTCGATAAATCCCTCTATATTAGCGATACGGGCTGCCAATAACAAGCGAGATTTATCAATCTCACCGTCATCCACGGCGATATTGCGTGCGATCGACTCTGAGAACAGATAACCGTCTTGCATCACTGCGCCACATTGGTCACGCCACCATAAAAGGCTGAAAGATCACAAATCATCTCCACCCACCCGGATATCGCCTTCTACCGGATTATAGTAACCCAATAATAACTTGATCAAGGTTGTTTTCACCGTAAAAAAAGTCTTGTTATAAATAGACTCTTCGATTTGAGACAGCAGAAATATCCAAAAAACATTTTTAGCGGTAGAGCCTATAAATGAGTTTCCCAGCAAAGGATACAAGGTTTGTTACGCCAACACGTTAAGCGGTATTCAAGACATATATCATATCTATTGGAGATTATCAGCTGGAACTATCCACACATCAATTATTCTATAAACAAGAGCTGTTAAAGGTATTAAGCCCCAAAGATTTCAAGTTACTCTATCAGTTATCCAAACCATTGAATCAACCGGTAAGCAGAGAAAAGCTTTTCCAAGAAATTTGGGAAGGTCAAGAAGCTCATGATAGCTTGAATAATAGTATCTCACGTTTACGTAAGTTATTGGAAAGGGATACCACGCTTTCAATAGATGCCGTAAAAGGAATTGGCTATATATTACAAAAAAAGACCTATTCCCCTCATCGCAATTAAGGGAGGCTTATTGTAGATTTCTTTATACGCTCTTGTTCCCTAGCGCATGATTCAGGAAAAACACGTACGACTTTTTTGAAAAACACGTACGACTTTTCCCGGAAACACATACGTGTTTTGAAAGAAAGATAGCCATGTTTTAAACACACTAATTCTCAACACATTACACACCTATGTCATTCGCTTGCTTATTGTCTGGAATTTGTCTTGGAATACAACGCATCCTTACTTGCCCTGTATTTACATCCACGTAGAGACGCAGCACGCTATGTCACTACAATTAGAGGACATAATGCGGTGAAAATCGAGCAGAAAAAGTCTTTCGCAAATCATACCATTTGCCGCATAAAGAGTTTTCATTATCTTCGCGGAAAATTAATTGAGATGTGGACGTTCTTTATCATACTTCCAATCCTGTATCTTGCAGGGAATATTTATATTTATCTAAAGGGAAAACAGGCTTTGAAAAGCCAGTCTACCGGAGTTAAAGTATTGTTATCCATTGTTTTTTGGGGAGGAGCTTTATCGTTCTTCAGTAGTTTTCTATTCAGGAATCTGGATATGCCGGCTTCTTTCGCTCAAACGGTTTCTCAAGTAGGGACAGGATGGCTCGTGTTCACTTTATACATGGTATTAGCCCTGTTGGTATTTGATATCTTACGACTTTTCCACCTACGTTTCAAATACTCATTCTATTTATCATTATTCTTAACACTCAGCTTATTAGGATATGGAAACTATAATTACCAACATCCTGATACACGAGTTATCAACATGGTTATCAACAAACCGGCCGATACCGATGGACAGTCGCTGAAGGTCGTAGCCATTAGCGACATACACTTAGGATACGCTACCAACAAGACGATGCTTGCCGGATATGTGGATATGATAAACGCCCAACGCCCGGACATCGTTCTTATCGGTGGAGACTTGATAGACAACAGTGTCGCACCTCTGCGATACGAGCATATGGAAGAGGAACTGTCCAAGATCTACGCCCCATTAGGCGTTTATATGGTACCGGGTAACCATGAGTATATCAGTGGCATAGAGGAGAGCGAGAAATTCATAGCGCAGACGCCCATCGTACTTTTAAGGGATTCCGTGGCTATCTTGCCCAATCAGATCCAACTCATAGGACGGGATGACCGGCATAACAAAGGACGGAAAACTTTAGGTCAGCTTACCGCGAACCTTGATAAAAGCAAACCTGTTATCTTACTAGACCATCAACCCTACGATTTAGAGAAAACGGAAGAGGCTGGCGTAGACTTACAGTTTAGCGGACATACACATCGAGGACAAGTATGGCCGATGAACTGGATCGTGGATCATCTGTTCGAATTAAGTTACGGGATTAAAAAAATCGGAAATAGTACGATTTATGTCTCATCCGGCTTATCTTTGTGGGGACCGCCTTTCCGTATCGGGACGGACAGCGAAATGGTGGTGTTCAATATTACATTCAAAGAGTAAAGATGAAAGTATTTATTCAATCGATCGTAGCGCAGCTATTACTAAATCCGTATATTTTCTGGAGAGGATATCAAGCGCTTCCTCCTAAGAAAAGTTGCCGGATTCCTTTTATCTTGTTTTTCGTACTCGAACTATCGCTTTATTTTTTCGGATTTATTTTTAGGAATGAACTACCTGATAACGTGATAATCACGATCCAATACATCTGTAACACTTGGTATATAGCGTCCATTTATATCACTTTATCTCTCTTGGTACTTGAGTTGATCGGGCTCTCCCAACGTATCAAGCCATGGTTCCCCAAATGGATGAAAGGGCATTGGCAACAAACCAAGGTAACCCTGTTTTTTCTTATCGTATTCGGTGTTACCGGTTTAATGATTCACGCATACCATACGGTAATGAATCCGATTGTTAAGAACGTATATATCACGTTGCCCAAAGCCGCGGGGGATCGGGATAGCCTGACTATTGTCATGATGAGCGACTTACATATCGGAGAGGTTATCGGGAAGGATTTGGTACAAAAATACGTGAAGCTTAGCAACGAGCAGCACCCCGACATGGTAGTATTGGTAGGCGATATCATGGATTACGAGTCACGGTTCGCCGAGAATGCCCATATAGAGAAGGATTTAAGACAACTCAAGGCCCCTTTGGGCGTATATATCGTTTACGGGAATCATGAATACCGGGCAAACCGAAATGCGAAATATCGTTGGTTGCAAAAGACCGGAGGTACGCTACTAATAGACTCGGTGGTCCAACCGGACTCAACTTTTTATTTGATAGGGAGGGATGATTTCATCCATAAGAAACGAAAATCGCTTCATTCGTTAATGGAAGGGGTGGATACCGGCAAACCGATTATCGTTTTGGATCATCAACCTTGGTCGTTCGCCGAGATGAATATGAATGGGGTGGATTTGGGACTGCACGGACATACGCATAACGGACAGTTATGGCCTTATCCCCTACTGATGAAACTTGTGTATGAATGCCCGTACGGATATTATAAGAAAGGACCTACGCAATTCTATGTATCTTCCGGCATTGGTATAGCAGGACCTCCTTATCGGGTGGGAACCGTCTCGGAATTGGTCGTATTGCATATCCGCTTCAAAGCCCCCAAACAGACTGGCGAAAGAGGGAAAAGCACGATGCCCATTCAAGGGAGCTGACAATGGGCATCGTAAGCTCGCTTGAATGGGCATTGTAAGGCCCTTTGAATGGGCATCGGCAGAAACCCGCCTATTCGGTACCCTTGGTGGCCGCTTCCAACTCAACCGGCACGCTCAATGTACGCCTGTATAAATCCGGATCGCCCAATACCTCCAACGCTTTCTCCAATACAAGATCATCTTTCAAGCTTTCTTGCAACTCTCCTCGTTGGTAATAATAACGTTTTACGATCTCGGCGGCCATTACTCGTTTCACCTCATCCTTGAAACGATCGAAATCTTTTTCCAGATTCGGAGTCAGCTTAGCCTCTAATTCCTTGAACGCAGTAGAATCCTCCTCCAGATACCCCTCAAACTCAGCCACTTCTTTCAAGTTCTTCAATACTTTCTCGCTTTGGCGGTCATAGGTGAAATTCTTGGACTTGGCGTATTGCTTCAAAGCTTCGAAATCCTCATCGGAAACCGTAAATTCCTCGATGGGAGCGATCGTCTTATGCTTTTGTGCCCAATCCGTAACGAAGTCGAACAAGACCGTATCCGCCGCCAAATAATACATCATGGTAGGCACTTTCGGCTCCTTCACCTCAAACTCCGGACGTACGCCACCCCCATCACGAACCGGACGCTTCTTGGACGTATAGAATACGGAAGTCAAGCTATCCGGAATAGCCGCCACGCTACCATCCTCTTTCCGGTGCGAATAATCGATTTGCTGGATGCAACGACCACTCGGGATATAGTATTTACTCATCGTGATTTTCACTTTCCCATTATAAGGCAGGTCACGAGGAGCTTGCACCAACCCCTTACCAAACGAACGTTGTCCCACCAACACGGCACGATCCATATCCTGCAAAGATCCCGATACGATCTCAGCGGCGGAAGCCGTACCTCCATTGATCAATATAGCCAACGGCATTACCGTATCCAAAGGCTCCGTAGAGGTTCGGTACGTACGATCCCATTGCTTGATCTTTCCTTTCGTTGAAAGCACCTCGCTGCCTTTCGGTACGAACATACCTACGATTTGTACGGCACCTTCCAGCACGCCGCCGCCGTTACCGCGCAAATCCAGTACCAAAGACTTAATATTATGATTTTTCTTTAAATCCAAGAACGCCTCTTTCACCTCTTGAGCACTCTTGATAGTAAATGCCTTTAGATAAATATAACCGATACTGTCATTCTTAACCCCGTAGTAAGTAACTTGAGGTGTCGTGATCTGCTTACGGGTAATCTCGAACTTCCGGGGTTTCTTCTCGCCCGGACGTTGGATCGTCAAAACCATCTTCGTATTGGGAACACCTTTCAATAACTCGCTGACCCGGGAGTTTGTCGCCTTGGAAACATCGATCGTATCGATCGCCAAGATCAGATCGCCCGGCTTCAGACCCGCTAAATCGGCCGGCATTCCCTCGGTAGGCTCGGCAATCATCACGCCTCCCTCATTGTTACGCTGACGGATCAAGGAACCGATACCTCCGTATTCGCCGGTCGTCATCAGACTCAATTCCTCCGTTTTTTGCTCAGGATAGTATTCCGTATAAGGATCTAAACCAGCCAACATTGCCTCGATTCCCCGCTGAACGGTTTTATCCACATCCACTGAATCCACGTAGAACATCTCTACTTCTTTCAATAAAGAATTGAAAATGTCTAGGTTCTTACTCACCTCAAAGCGGTTATCTTTTTGCGCCCATCCCGGCACTACGCTACTTGCGACGAACAGCAAGCAAAATAAACCTATAATTCCTCTTCGTTGAACCAATCTGTACATACAATATTTAGTTAATTAACGGCATAAATGTAAGGAATAATACGCCGCCTAAGCCAATATCCCTTTTACTTTTAACTTTATTTGTTCCCATTTATCATACGGAATCTCCGGGCCAACCACGTCGATCACATAGCCCGCCAACATCGATCCGATGCGTGCGGATTGTACCAAAGACGCTCCTATGGATTGACCGTACAAGAATCCGGCGGCGAAGTTATCACCGGCGCCAGTCGTATCAACAGGCTTGCCCCCCTCAGCCGGGACAGAATAAAATTGACCATGACTACCGATCAAGGCACCTTCCTTTCCCAAAGTGACCAATGAGACCTCTACCAACTCAGACAAGGTATGTACGGCCTCAGCAGCCTTCTGCCCGGTAAAAGCCTCAGCCTCACTCTCATTAGAGAACAAAATATCCACATATTTAGGAATGATATCCTCCAGCATTCCTTTAAAAGCATTCACGATATTGAAGTTCGACAAATCCAGCGCTACTTTCAAGCCCAACTTTTTAGCCTTCTCCATCGTAGAACGAACCAACGGTTCGTTTACGAGCAAGTAACCTTCTATATAAATACATTGATATTTACTTAGCATCTCCTCGGTGATCTCATCCGGGGTTATTGTCGGGGCCGGGCCAAGGAAAGTCCCCATCGTACGTTCCCCATCCGGAGAAATCATCACCGTACAGCTACCTGTAAGTCCGTCCGTCTTGATAAAATAGGAACTGACACCCGCTTTTTCCAACGCATCCTCATAAAATCCGCCGATCGAATCATCCCCGATCTTACCGATAAAACCGGAATTCGCCCCTAAAGAAGACATCGAACGCATCGTGTTGCAGACAGATCCTCCCGGGGTTTGCGTACGTGGCAAGCCGGCTAAAGTTGTACGGATAGCGATCATTTGTTCCCTGTTAATCATATCCATAGCTCCTTTCTGTATCCCGATTTCCGATAGGACATCATCATTTTCAAGCCTCAATAAAACGTCAACCAAAGCGTTTCCTAAACCTATTGTATTCATTTTTTCGTAATTTTTTTCGCAAAGATATTGCATATTTCGAAAATACCCCGTACTTTTGCAGTGCAATTTCAGAAAGGGGTTACGGAATAACCTTTGAAAGAGCGAAAAATTCTTCCTTAGCTCAGTTGGTTAGAGCATCTGACTGTTAATCAGAGGGTCCTTGGTTCAAGTCCAAGAGGAAGAGCGAAAAGACATCGGGAAAGACTGAAAAACATTCTTCTTTAGCTCAGTTGGTTAGAGCATCTGACTGTTAATCAGAGGGTCCTTGGTTCAAGTCCAAGAAGAAGAGCGAAAAGAGTTTTCATATAGAGATTAAAAAGTTAAAAACTGATTCTTCCTTAGCTCAGTTGGTTAGAGCATCTGACTGTTAATCAGAGGGTCCTTGGTTCAAGTCCAAGAGGAAGAGCAAAAAGAGAGATACCTATTAATAGGTATCTCTTTTTTCTTTTGTTCTTTTTCCGTTATTCACAGGGTTTTCAACAGGGTTATTAACAACCCTGTAATCCTCCTACCCTCTCCAAGCGATTAAAAATAAGTTCTTTAATTCTTCCGCAAGGACTCCACGACGCATATTGGGAAGATGAACGTTATCCCGCAAATCAGCGGGCATGTCTTTAATAAGTACATCCGACTCCTGCGAAGCCTTATAAATAAACTCCGTATCAAATAAAAAGCGATTCACCTGAGTTGAGGCCAAGAACGATTTTCCTCGCTGGTTAAAACCTTTCAAACCTCCTTGAGCATCCGTATGCGTTAATCCTAGAAGCGTAAAATTCAATATACGGGAAGCATAACTCATAATCTTTCTTCGAGTACTTAAATGGGTATAATAAGTATGATTCCGCACGGCGATAACGACATCATATCCCGATTCCAACCATTCTACCATCCGGCAGATAGAATCCGTCTCATACGGAAAATCATAATCCGTATATAAAGTAATGGATGAAGTGGAATGAGACAAGCCAGCCCTAACAGCGGCTCCTTTTCCCTTATTCGTATCATAACTTACGATCATCGTATCAGGGAGAGCCTCCAGAAGACGTCCCACCGCATCCTTCGTAAATCCTCTCTTCGAAGCGTCATTCACGACGATAAAACGAAGTGAGCGACCTTTAAGCATCTTTACCAATTCCGCATGTTTCTCGATCATCAGACGTTCCCAGCCTTCTTGTGGGTTATAGCAAGGCAAGATAAGGTCGATCGCCTCCTCTTTACCCGGGAGAGTCTTCGGCCGATGAAGCGGCTCTGAAAAATCCAATGTCAATTGCTCCCATACGATCTTAAACCAGATCAACACACAAGGTAGTGCTTTCAACGCATAAGGAATAACATACGTTTTCCGGATATAACAGGGAAATATATCTGTAGGGGAAAGGGATGTCAGAATAAAACAGAAAACGAATAGTACCGTATTCAAGCCAGGAGTCGTCTTACGGGTAGGCGTACCTATATACCAAAGGCAGACGGCTATCATGGCTCCCAAATATCCGCTATTCTCTGTTCCGGAGCTAAAAAGAACCATGAACAAAAGAGTAGAGCAAAGAAAATGCATGCGGAACCGCCGGTTATCATATTGATTTATCCTAAAATAAGGAGCAATAAATAAAAGTAGCCCGGGGATAACCAACCAGAGATCACTATACGTATTGACTCCCGAAATCTTACGAACCATCCCCAACAAAGAGATATTTGTATAAGGAGTAAATAAATTCTCTACATTCTTATCGAGTAGTACCTCATACCATTTCACGTATTGACTTGCCACATATTGAGGAGACGTATATAACATCGGAAGAACATACAAGACTATGCCCCAGAAAATAAGTCCTTTCAAAAAGGCGATCCGGCGTTTTGAGAATAACAGGAAAGCAAGACCGACAATGCCATAAATCTTAGTCATCGTACCCAAAACGATCATTAGCGCCGCCCAAA
The DNA here is from genome assembly GCF_000436315.1 of Parabacteroides sp. CAG:2. Classification (NCBI taxonomy): domain Bacteria; kingdom Pseudomonadati; phylum Bacteroidota; class Bacteroidia; order Bacteroidales; family Tannerellaceae; genus Parabacteroides; species Parabacteroides sp. CAG:2. The sequence continues at coordinate 259,991 of NZ_FR885330.1, forward strand.
ACTCCTGTTTCCGCTCAATAAAAATAAACGAGAATAAAATCATGCCGGCTATGGCTATGTTAAATTGCTGCATAAGAACACACGTAAACAACTCATTCAGGCATACCCAAATGACAAACGCCTGTTTCCAATCCGCCAGTCCGAGTTTACGGATAGCCATATAAAGCAGCAAGCTATTCGCGAGACACCATAGCAACATCCCGATATAAGGAGAGAAGAGGGAGAAAGGCGCTATTATAGCCGTAAAAGGGATCCCGTATAAAAACCGATCGTGGTATTCATTCGGATAATATATATAAAGGTCTTTCAACTCTAACGCATGGAAAAAGGAAGCCCTATAAATCATAAAGTTATTATAAGTCCTTCCCACAGGTAATTTCAATAAGCAAGCGACAAGGGCCGTCGCAAACCAAACAAATCCGACAAACCTCGGATTCTTAAATATCGGGCGTCTAAAAAATACTCTCAACATATCCTTTTTTATTCGTTACAACTCCACTTTCAAATAAAACTTCTGACAGCCTATATGTTCAAAAGACTCGCCAACGTATAAAAACCCCTATCTAAAACAGTAGAAAAAACGTAAAAAGCATTTTTTTAAGTATTATCTTCGCGACATGGGAAAGAATAAATTAGCTAAGTTTGACGATATGGCGGGCTATCCGCACGTATTCCAATACCCTTTCGCCGCCCTACAAGAAAAAGGGTTTGATATGAAAGGACAGTGGCATGAACGTTTTTTCAAGAACGATCACCCTATTGTCTTGGAATTGGGATGCGGAAAAGGGGAATATACCGTAGGTTTGGGAAAGCTTTTCCCAAATAAGAATTTTATTGGTGTCGATATCAAGGGAGCACGTATGTGGACCGGAGCGAAAGAATCGCTGGAAGCCGGGATGAGTAACGTGGCTTTCCTACGTACGAGTATCGAATTGATTTCCTATTTCTTCGCTCCGGGCGAAGTAGCCGAGATCTGGATCACATTTCCGGACCCTCAAATGAAAAAGGTCAATAAGCGTCTGACCGGAACCCGCTTCATGAAAATGTATCGGGAAATCCTTTCCGGAGATGGTATTATCCATTTAAAAACGGACAGTAACTTCATGTATACCTACACGTGCGAGATGGTAAAAACGAACCATTATCCCGTATTGTTCAGTACAGACGACCTATATCATTCCAATCTGGCGGATGAGATCTTATCCATCAAGACCTATTACGAGCAACAATGGCTGGATCGTGGCTTAAACATCAAATACATCAAATTTGTTTGTGAGGAAAGGGAACGATTGGTGGAACCTGACGTAGAAATAGAGTTAGATCCTTATCGTAGCTTTAATCGCAGTAAACGAAGCGCTTTGGCTTCTGGTAAATAAAAGAATGACTTAAAAAAATCAACAGATATGACAATCTATCCGAATCTGATTATTGAGGCGTTGAAGAACGTTCGTTACCCGGGTACGGGAAAGGACATCGTTTCCATGGGCCTCGTAGAAGACAACATTCGTATCGATGGTATGAATGTCACCTTCTCGTTATTATTCGAGAAACCAAATGATCCGTTTATCCGTTCCGTAGTAAAAGCCGCGGAGACAGCTATCTTAACCTATGTAAGCCCGGAGGTGAATATCAAGGGAAACATCACGGTAAAAGCCCGTCAGTTAGCTCGCCCGGAACCGGATAAATTATTACCGCAAGTAAAAAATATTATCGCCGTATCTTCCGGTAAAGGAGGAGTTGGTAAAAGTACCGTTGCCGCTAATCTAGCTGTCGCATTGGCTTTACAAGGATATAAGGTAGGATTGCTGGATGCCGATATATTCGGGCCGTCCCAACCCAAGATGTTCAACCTAGAAGAGGCTCGCCCTTATATGGAAGAGGTAGAGGGCAGGGAACTGATCAAGCCGGCCGAAAATTATGGTGTCAAGATGTTATCCATCGGCTTCTTCGTAAATAAAAACGACGCAGTCCTATGGCGTGGAGCAATGGCTAGCAACGCATTGAAGCAATTGATCGGCGACGCCAACTGGGGTGAGCTTGATTATTTCTTAATCGATTTACCTCCCGGAACGAGTGATATCCATTTGACAATGGTACAAACACTAGCGATAACCGGAGCCGTTGTGGTAAGTACGCCGCAAGAGGTTGCTTTAGCGGACGCTCGTAAGGGTATCAGCATGTTCACTGGGGATAAGGTTAATGTCCCTGTTTTAGGATTGATCGAGAATATGGCTTGGTTTACCCCTGCGGAATTACCGGAAAACAAATATTATATATTCGGAAAGGAAGGTTGTAAACGCCTAGCTGAAGAACTGAACGTGCCGTTACTGGGACAGATTCCTATCGTACAAAGTATCTGCGAAGGAGGAGATCAAGGTAAGCCGGTAGCGTTGAACCCGGACTCGATCACAGGTAAGGCATTCCAAGAATTGGCCGAGAATGTAGTCAAGCAGATAGACTATCGCAACGAGCATCTGGCTCCGACAGAGCGAGTGATTGTAACCAAGAAATAAAGATGATTTATACGTATATACGTGTGACCTCGCACGTATATACGTATCGTCCTACACGTACGCTCGCATGGGCCTACGCCTATATACGTATCAGCCTATGCGAACGTACGTATAAATTCAGCCCACAATATACTTGGCTTTCTTACCGCAAATCATTCTGATACCCAACACAATCAGCCAAGATACAGCGAATGCTACCACAGAAGCGGCAGGAATCTGTAAACCCAAAGGGATATTCAAGGCTCTCGCCAACAGCACGCTGGGTCCCGTAAAGAAATAATGTACCATATAGATACCGAAACCGCATATGGTTAAATTCGCCAACATTCGCTTAATCGTATCCGACTTAACATTTACCTTCTTCGCCAGTAAGAAGATAGGAATCGTCATCATCACCACATTGGGAGAACAATAATAGAAGAATAACTCTAACTGTTCCTCCGTGTAAGCAGGCAAAGCGGTCGTATAGCGAAAACCGAAGAAAGTAATGGCATAGCCTACGACAAACATAGGAATGCCTATCCCAACGATCTTTCCTAACGACCAATCATGATTCCGCAGATAATGCCCCAATAGCAAGTAACCGTTAAACCCGGCGAAATAATAAAGCATACTGAATTCATTCCATGAGCATCCACCCCAAATGTAAGGAGATACGAATTCCCGATAATAAGGAATAAACAAAGTCGCTCCCCAACCTGCCAGAAACCATAATTTCGCCTTATCCGAAACTTTCTCGACCCAAGCGGAGAAGATCGGCAAATAAAGATATAAACCTATCAGTAAATAGATATACCACATATGTACATCCAACAATGAGAAATTGAACGGTATCTGGGCGATATAGCCTAAAGACACACTCAACGATTGACGAGTCACCTCTTCTCCCGAATAAGGGAAGAAATCAAGAATAAGTTCCGGCCTCAAACCAAGCAGTCCCGTAAACCAAGGAAATAAATTATAAATAACAGACCAAATCAAGAAAGGCCAGAATACACGCAATATCCTTTTCTTATAGAAAATAGAAGTCTCTTCCCGGACCGGTAGCAACAAGGCTCCCGTAATCATAACGAACAGAGGTACACAAGGACGAAGAAAAGCCCCATAGGCAGCTCCCCAAAACTTAATATCCCCAATAATCGGAGAATCTCCGGGATAGAAATTAAACGGGTCTGTACAATGACAGCAAACAACAGTAAACATCGCGATTAGGCGAACAACGTCCAACCATACGACATGAGTTTTCACGGTAGAGATTTGCTTTTGTTCCATATAAATAACTGTTTCATTCGTAATAGTTGGCGAATATACAAAAAAAGGAATAGTCATACATCGTATCCACGGCTATATAGCTCCGGCTCTCGCTCTTCACCCGACAGAACGGGTGATCGCAACCAAGAATCAAGAAAAGATAACATAAATTGCACCGCAAGTAGTGCAATTCTTTACGAAAAATGCACTATTCACAGTGCAAATTAGTATATTTGCGAAAACATTATAATATATGGATAAGTTACAAACAAGTTTCGATGCGATGTTACGTACTACACCTACCTCATTCCATCGATATATGTTCGACCGCATTAATTGGAACAACCGGCTATTGGGCTTAGTAGGTCCGCGTGGCGTTGGGAAAACTACTTTGATGTTGCAATATGCCAAAGAAAAACTGAACAGAAATACGACCTTGTTCGTCAACGCTGATGATTTGTACTTTTCCAGCCACCACTTAGTGGATTTAGCTGATGACTTCGTCAAGCGAGGAGGGACCCATCTTCTTATAGACGAAATCCATAAATACAAGGACTGGGCCCGCGAGCTAAAACTGATGTATGACTATCACGCGGATCTAAAGATATTCTTCACAGGTTCCTCCATCCTTGATATCAACAAGGGATCGGCAGACCTGAGCCGACGGGCTATCGTCTATTCTATGCAAGGGCTTTCATTTCGCGAATATCTTAATATGTTTCACAACATAGAGATCCAGACCCATACACTAGCCGATATCGTAGAGCACCGCATAGAACTCCCCGAGAAATTCCGTCCTTATGCCTATTTCCAATCCTATCTAGAGAAAGGGTATTATCCGTTCTCGAAAGAAGACCAATTTCATATACGCTTACAACAAGTAATAAACACGACGTTGGAAGTTGATATACCGCAGTATTCAGAAATGAGCATATCAACAGCACGAAAACTAAAGCAATTGCTCACCATCATTGCCCAAAGCGTACCATTCAAACCGAATATGAGTAGCATAGCGATTATGCTAGGAGTGAGTCGCAACAATTTATCCGATTACTTTCTTTATCTCGAGGAATCCGGATTAATCTCCCAACTACGCGATGGAGTCGGTGGCATCAGAGGGCTAGGCAAAGTAGATAAAGTTTATCTGGATAATCCTACTCTTATGTACAATTTGGGGAAGGAAATATCCAACATCGGGAACATCAGAGAAACATTCTTCTTGAATCAAACACGTGTGGAGCAAGAAGTCATCACCTCCCCTATATCGGATTTTCAAATAGCCGACTATACTTTCGAAGTTGGAGGGAAAAATAAAAAGCAAAAGCAACTGCAAGGAATAGAGAACGGCTTCGTTGTAAAGGACAATATCGAACAAGGATACATGAATGTAATCCCTTTGTGGCAGTTCGGGCTCAATTATTAAATCCGCTCATTTAGTTTCATTCGTAATAGTTGGCGAATATACAAAAAGAACACGGAGCACACAGGATACACGGCATCGCACAGATCAATATTACATATCGCAAAACAAATCCGTGTATTCCGTGTGCTCCGTGTTCCTAAAATTAATATACAAAGTCTTTCCTACGAATAAACGCCACCGTACGATGTATTTCCGTGTACATGATAATATCCTCATCGATAAATGGCACCTCTTTCCGGTAATCCTTCAAGAACTTCTCTAATATCGGGGAAGTCCTAGCCGGACGACGGAACTCGATTCCTTGTGCCGCATTCATCAACTCGATCGCCAAGATATGATCCAAGTTGTCCATGATCTTAAACAACTTCGTCGCCGCATTCGCCCCCATACTCACATGATCCTCTTGCCCATTACTGGACACGATAGAATCGCTGCTCGCCGCATAGCAATACATCTTATTCTGGCTTACCATACTAGCAGCCGCATATTGAGGGATCATGAAACCGGAGTTTAGGCCGGGATTAGCGACCAAGAACTCAGGCAATCCCCGCAAACCCATGATCAATTGAGCGACACGACGTTCCGATATATTTCCTAACTCAGCCAAGGCAATCGCCAAGAAATCATAAGAAATCGCCAAGGGCTGACCGTGGAAATTACCGCCGGAAATAATCTTATCCTCCTCCGGGAAGATCGTCGGGTTATCCGTCACGGAATTTACTTCGGTAAGCAGGACATTCGCCACATAATTGATAGCGTCCTTCGTAGCCCCATGCACTTGAGGGATACAACGGAATGAATACGGGTCCTGAACATGTTCCTTTTTCCGGGCGATTAACTCACTTCCCTCCAATAACCGTCGAAAAGCGGCCCCGGTCTCGATTTGTCCGGGATGCGGACGCATCTGCTGGATACAATCCATGAAAGGATCGATACGCCCATCGAAAGCCTCCAAAGATAAAGCGGCGATCAGATCCGCTTTCTTGGACAGGCTAAACGCACGCATCAAGGCGAATACGCCATTGGCGCTCATAAATTGCGTACCGTTCAATAAAGCTAACCCCTCCTTGCTTTTCAGCTTCACAGGCTTCCAAGCGAACTCGTCCAATACGCTGATCGCTTCCCGTTTGCGGCCCTTATAATAAACGTCACCCACGCCGATCAGAGGCAGGAACAAATTCGCCAGAGGCGCCAAATCACCGGAAGCGCCTAAAGAGCCACGATCATACACGATCGGAAGCACGTCATTATTGAAAAAGTCCAGAATACGTTGTACGGTGATCACCTGTACGCCACTATGCCCCAACGAAAGGGCATGCGCTTTCAATAACATCATCAAACGGACGATCACCGGACTAACCTCATCCCCTACGCTACAGGCATGACTTTTCACCAAGTTCTCTTGCAAGGTACTCAATTCGTCCGGAGAGATATTCTTATTGCATAAGGACCCGAAACCGGTAGTAATCCCATACAAAGGCCCCTCCTGTTGCTCGATCTTATGATCCAAGTAATCCCGGCAACGCTGGATGCGCTCCTTCACCTCGGGTGAAAGCTCCAACTTCATATTTTGAGTAAGTATCCGTTCGATTCCCTCAAAAGAGAGAGGCTCGGAACCCACATAATAGACATTGCTCATATGCTATAATTTAGTCTTCACCCAATCCAATAACTTTTGCTCTACACGGATAGCGTTCGCCTCCAGTTCATCCGCTTTCTTCCGCATCATTCCGACGAACACCTCGTCTTGGATGGACGTTAAGTTAATTCGGACATTCAATAAAGCCCCCAATACACAAGTACGGGCAGCCATCATCGCCACGCAAGCATCCGTGACGGCATTCTGATTACCTTTGTGAGCCACATAGATAATCGTCTCCATTACGGAACCGATCTCCTCCGCCACCCTCATCGGAACAATAGCCGCCTCCTTCGTTGCGCTCTGTATCGCATTCGTACGGATCACCTGTTCGTCAGGCGTTTCTTTCGGCAACTTAAAAGCGGAGAATACACGATCATAAGCCTCGCTGTCCTTATCGATATATTCAGTAAGACGTTCACGGATCATAGCCGCCTCGGTAGCGATCGTCTTCATTTGTCCTTCCACTTCCGCATATTTCTTTTTGCCAACAGTCAGATGGGCCACCATCTCTGTCAAAGCTGCCGCTATAGCGCCATTCAAGGCTGATATACTTCCACCACCGGGAACGGGAGCACTACCCGCCGTTTCCGCCAAAAAATCTTTAATTGTCAAGTCTGCTAACATAGTATTTTGATTTAAATGATTCAACAATTCTTATCTTACATCATATAAAGTTCCCCGTCCTTAATTACGGTATCCACGAGATTCATTCCCACATGATAAGGTAGGAACTTATAAGACGGGTATTTCAGCAAGATCACGTCCGCACGTTTTCCCACGCTGATACTTCCAATCTCGGAGGCACGTCCCACAGCTGCGGCTCCATTAATGGTCAATGCCGTTACCGCTTCTTCAGGGGTCATCTTCATATAGATACAGGCCAAGGCTATCATCATCGGGATCGAGGCGGAGAAACAACTTCCCGGATTTAGATCGGAAGCTAAAGCCACCGCGCAACCGGCATCTATCATCTTCCTTGCAGGCGCATACGGCTCATTCAAGGAAAAGGCAGTCAGCGGAAGTAAGGTAGCTACGACACCCGCTCTTGCCAGACGTTTGATGCCTGTGTCCGATATATGTAACAAATGATCAGCACTTACACACTTCAAGGAGGCCGCCAGTTCCGCCCCTCCGAAAGGAACGATCTCATCCGCATGCATCTTCAATTTAAAACGATGATGACGGGCGGCACGAAGCAAGCGCTCACTCTGTTCTAACGAGAAAACGCCTTTCTCACAAAACACATCACAAAATGTAACCGTATGTTCGGCTCGTATGGCAGGAAGAACTTCCTCGATCATATAATCCACATAATCGTCCGTACGACCGGCAAATTCAGGAGGAACAGCATGAGCTCCCAAAAAGGTCGATACGACATCCATCGGATGAGACTCATTCAGGTCCGACATGACACGAAGCTGAACTAATTCTGTTTGCAAATCCAAACCATAACCACTTTTCCCTTCCACTGTGGTAACACCCATGGAGAATAACTCATCCAAACGTTCTTCCCCTCTGTCCCATAGTGTATCGAAATCACTTTCACGGGTAGCTTTCATCGTATTCACGATACCTCCACCACGCTCCATGATCGACATATAACTATCTCCTCGCAATCGCCAAGAGAACTCCTCCTCCCGGTAACCGCCAAAGATAAAATGCGTATGGCTATCTACAAATCCGGGTAACACCGCTTGGTTCTCCGCCCGAATCTCCAAATAATCCTCCGCATGGATGTTTCGAAGTACCTCCTCCGTAGGTCCTACATGCGTAATAACCCCATCAGACATCGCTACGGCTCCATCCTCGATAACGCCTAAATCAGACATCTCCGCTCCCCGTCGCGCCTTATCCCCATGGCAAGTGACGATCTGGGCAGCATTCCTGATTAATATCTTGCTATTCTCCATACGCTATTCCATAATACGGGCTTCCAATACTTGATTCATAGAAAAGTCCTCTAATCCCAAATAGTAAGAGGCCGTATCGATCAACGCCTCCATAGGAACCAAGCCGATAATCTCGCTCCCCACCACCGAAACACCATATCTGCGAGCTTCGATACGAACTAACTCGAAGGCCCGGTACAAGGCCGTACGGGTATAATCGGTCATATTAATAGAGACCTGTACGATACCACGTTCCTTCAACTCAACCCCCATCGCTTTACAATAACGTAAACCTCCGCCGATGAAACGGATTTTCTTCGCTATATCCGTAGCGATCTGCAATTGATTCGTTCCTAAGTTCACATTATAGGCGACCAAAGGCATGCGGGCTCCTATGGCGACCGTACCGGCTGTCGGATGTCTTTCGGCCGGACCAAAATCAGGTTTCCACTCCGGTTGATGGATTTTCTCTGCCATCCCCTCAAACTCTCCTTTACGGATCGCCGCCAGATTCTCCCGATAAGGGGCGGAAGCTGATTTCTCATATAAGAAGACAGGTACGGCATAACGAGTGCCCACTTCCTCCCCTACTTCCTTAGACAAGGCGATCGCCTCTTCCATCGTACATCCGCGAATCGGTATAAAAGGAACAACATCTACGGCCCCCATTCGAGGATGTTGACCGCTATGCTTGTTTAAATCGATCAGCTCAACAGCAACTCCAATGGCCTCCAATACGGCTTGTTTTAAAGCGACTGGCTCCCCTACCACGGTAACAACCAAACGATTGTGATCCTCGTCATTACTATAGTCCAACAGTTTAACACCCGTCTTAGCCCGGAAAGGCGCTACGATCTTATCTATCTTCTCCAAATCCCGTCCTTCACTGAAGTTAGGGACACATTCCATAATCTTATTCCAAGTACTCATACCTTTTTATTTAATGATGTTTGTACGATTTCATGAATAAACGCTTTCTCCGGGATATACGGGAGGGTAATATGATACTGTTCGCCACGATTCTCATTGAAAGTAGCGCTCGTACGCATCGCATTCGGGTTACGAGCCCATGAGCGACGGGCGACACCCCCCATCACGTCCCATATCATAGCGGAACGAAGTATCTCATCCACCCGCTCACTACCATCGAGAACCATACCAAAACCTCCGTTTATCGCCTTACCGATACCAACCCCTCCACCATTATGAAGAGCGACCAAGCTCATACCCCGGGCGGCATTTCCAGCGAAGCACTGCACCGCCATATCAGCCATCACATTGCTCCCGTCCCGTATATTAGAGGTCTCACGGAATGGAGAATCCGTACCGCTCACGTCATGATGGTCTCGTCCCAACATAATCGGGCCTACCTCCCCATCACGTACCATTCGGTTAAACTCAAGGGCGATCTTCAAGCGCCCCTCAGCGTCTTGATATAAGATCCGGGCTTGCGTACCCACCACCAAACGGTTCTTCTCCGCGTCACGTATCCAATTATAATTATCCATATCCTGCCCTCTTCGAGTCGGATCGATACACGCCATAGCCGCATGATCCGTGCGAATCAAATCTTCCGGCTTACCGCTTAAACATACCCAGCGGAAAGGACCGTACCCATAATCAAATAATTCCGGCCCCATGATATCTTCCACATAAGAAGGCCATATAAAACCATCTTTCTCGTCCACACCGTTACGGGAAATCTCATGTACACCGGCATCATAGATCGCTTTCATGAAGGAGTTCCCATAGTCAAAGAAATAGGTACCCCGGGCAACCAGACGTTTGATCACCTCGAAATGTCTCTTCAACGTTTTATCGACCAAAGCACAAAAGTCTTCCCGGTGATGAGCCAATAATTCCGTACGTTCCTCAAACGTCACGCCTACCGGACAATAACCACCTTCATAGACCGCATGACACGAGGTCTGATCACTCAAAAGGTCGATGGAAAGCCCCTGTTTATCGGCATATTCCAATAAATCCACAATATTACCATGAAAAGCGATAGAGATCGGTTCTTTCTTACGAATCGCCTCGTTGGCTAAGGAGAAAGCTTTCCCCATATCATCCGTCACATGCTGGACCCATCCTTGGCATCGGCGTGTCTCGATACGGGAAGCGTCTACCTCGGCGATTATACTGGCAGCACCGGCGATCACAGCGGCTTTAGGTTGAGCGCCACTCATTCCTCCTAAACCGGAAGATACAAACAGATAGCCTCGCAAATCCTTATCTTGTGGAATCCCTAATTTCTTACGTCCGGCATTCAACAATGTATTAAACGTACCGTGTACGATACCTTGCGGGCCAATATACATCCAACCTCCGGCCGTCATCTGTCCATAATTAGCGACTCCCATCTGGGCGGCGATATGCCAATCCTTTTGGTTATCGAACATTCCCACCATCATGGAGTTCGTGATAATCACCCGTGGGGCATCCGGCTTGGAATGAAACAATCCCAGAGGATGCCCGGATTCGATCACCAAGGTCTGCTCCTCGGTCAGCTCCTCCAAATACTTCTTAATCAAACGATATTGCATCCAATTTTGGCAGACCTGCCCAGTCTCGCCATACGTAACCAACTCGTAAGGGTACAAAGCGATATCAAAGCAGAGGTTATTATCGATCATTACTTGAAAGGCCTTTCCCTCGATACATTTACCTTTATATTCAGAGATAGGCTTCGCTTTCAGGTCTCCCTGCGGACGGTAGCGATAACCATAGATCCGTCCCCGGGTCAATAATTCCTCCATGAACTCAGGAGCTAGCTTCTCATGTAATTCAACAGGGATGTAACGAAGCGCGTTCATCAATGCCGTTTCTGTTTGAGCGGGCGTAAGCGAATAGCCGCGATCGGGAGCACGGCGAATACCGGAAACGAAGGAAGGATATTCCGGCAAATAGTTATCAAGATGTATTTCCATAACGTGAATGATTTAGTAGGTGCTTACAATCTGCAAGGAATTTCACGGATTCAGCGCCGACAAGTTAGCGATTATCCAAATCCCAACCAATTATCATTCCATGTTTAGAAGCATAAAAAAGCCCCCGTCTCTCTCATCCTCCCTAAGGGAAAGAAAGACGGGGGCATAATTATAATTGTTCAGTAGTAGAAGTTTTTCCTGATCCATTAGGACCAGCAACAATACAAAGTGTAGGGCGTTTCTCTTTCATTACAAATCACTATTTAGATTCGTTCGATCTATATATCTTCAGTTTTTCTCTCACTTCCTGCATTCTTCGTTTCAGTTCCATCTCCACTCTAAGTGAACTTTCTCGAGCGGCAATAGCTACTTGCTCCATTATATCTTTCCTATCATGAAGTAACTTTAATTAAATGAATAGATTATCAATTAAATCTTCGCTCTATCAATCCAATTCTCTATTTTAAGATGAGGAATACGTTCTAGGTGCTTTACATTTTCTGTAACTAAAATCAAATCATTTGCTACGGCAGAAGCTCCAATCAACAAATCAAAATCATCTATTAAAAGTCCTTGAGATCTCAATGTGCTTTTTAGTTCAGCGAACATAAGCAAAGAACCGTAAATTGGTAAAACTGTAAACTGCGAGATAAAAGATTCTACCTCTTTCAACATTTTATCCTTTCGATTTGAGCAAGTAGCTCCATATAGAAGTTCGGCAATAGTAATTTCAGAAATAAAGCAATATCGCTTCATTTTATCATCAATCTTCTCATTTAAATGAAATTTCCCTTTCATATAGAAGATACATATGTTGGTATCTAAAAGATAACGCCTCATTCGTCAAAAGATTCAATAGATCGCGTTCCCAAAACACGTGCTTTATTAATTTCAGCAATAATCTCTTCTGCACTTTTGTCATCATCCCAAGCGCCAAACGAATCTTGTATGGATGTCTCTTTCTTTTTACCCCTCAAAAGGCTCTCTGAAAGCTTACGAATGACACGCAACTTTATCTCATCGCTAAACGAAGACAATAAATTTATATAACTATCCGCTATTTTCACCGTTGTATCCATAATCTTTTTCTTTTACAGAAACAAATATAATCATTATTGATTATAATACAGTATTTAGTCTACTTTTTTTGCAAGCGTGAACCACCAATACAGCGTACCCAGTATTTATCAACAGGTTAACCATACCAGTTTTTCTGAACAAAATTCAGATTTCTTATTCTTTAACAATTAAGCGGCTGTTTGAGACGGCTTTGTTATCTCAGCATCCTTGCCGTCTCCATAACGACGAACATAGTCACATGGCAAGAACAAAGCGTCCACATTGTTCAACTTGCAACTTTCTACCAAACACAAAAAAAGGTGCATCAAAATGACACACCCTCCTCGTAACAAAAATAAAATCTTTATGATTAGCCTCTACTTAGGCCTACACAGTAAAACGAATTTAACTCATGGAATAGCTGTTAAAATCAACGCTCAATCAAGCCCCTTATACCTCCAACGATATACTCAATATCCCGATCCGTTACATACGGGCCGGAAGGCAGGCACAACCCGACCTTAAACAAAGATTCGCTCACCCCATTCACATAAGCCGGGCAATTCTTATAGACAGGTTGCTTATGCATCGGTTTCCACAAAGGACGGGATTCTATACCCATCGCGTCAAGTCCCATACGCATCGCCTCGACATTGGCATTCGGCTCGCAATCCGTATGTGCGTTAACCGCTACGTAAGCCGGGCAATCTTTATAGACAGGTTGCTTATGCATCGGCTTCCACAAAGGGCGGGATTCTATACCCATCGCATCAAGTCCCACACGCATCGCCTCAACATTGGCATTCGGCTCGCAATCCGTATGTGCGTTAACCGCTACGTGAGTCACGCCACCCGCACCACCAACAGCACCTTGTACCGTTGCTTGATAAGCATTCTCCTGCCCTTTCACCCTCAATAAAGGATCCAAGACAATCGTATTCAACCAATAATTACTATCAAAACGACCGGAAGGATTCTCATGCAAGGTGATCCCTCTCACATCCTTCAACAGCTCCCGATATAAATCACACGTATGCTTATGATGAGCCACATGAGCGTCAGCCACCGTCATCTGACCACGCCCGATACCCGCACAAATATTCGACATCCGGTAATTATACCCGATCCGCTCATGCTGGTAATACGGATAAGCCTCCCGAGCCTGCGTAGCGTAGAACATGATCTCCTGCTTAGCCTCCCCGTCCGGACAAATCAACGCACCACCACCACTGGTCGTAATCATCTTATTCCCATTGAACGACAACACCCCATATTTTCCAAACGTACCCAACATACGTCCATCATAACGAGAGCCAAAACCCTCCGCCGCATCCTCAATGACCGGAATCCCATACCGATCAGCGACCGCCATAATCTCATCCACCTTATAAGGCATCCCATATAAGGCCACCGGTACAATCGCTTTCGGTGTTTTTCCCGTCTTCTCGATACGATCTTTAATAGCCTCTTCCAACAACACAGGATCCATATTCCAAGTATCCACCTCCGAGTCCACGAACACAGGCGTAGCCCCCAAATAAGTGATCGGATGCGAGGAAGCACAGAAGGTAAAGCT